>NZ_MKGS01000036.1:0-90007 GCF_002836905.1 Pseudomonas sp. 43NM1
GCCACAGGCGAGCGACGTTACAGCGCCAGTTGTCGGCGCAGTTCGGCCAGCACCGGCGCGGTGTCGGGGCGTACGCCGCGCCACACGAAGAACGCTTCCGCGGCTTGTTCGGCGAGCATGCCCAAACCGTCCATCGCCACTGCCGCGCCTTGTTCCCGGGCCCAGCAGCAGAACGAGGTCGGCTCTTTGCCGTACATCATGTCGTAGCACACCGTCCGACCCGGCTCGACCAGACTTCCGGCAATCGGCGGTACATCGCCTGACAGGCTGGCCGATGTCGCGTTGATAATCAGGTCCACCGGCTCTTGCAACCAATCAAAACCACTCGCAGAAACCGGCCCCAGGTCGGCAAACAATTGCGCGAGCAATTCGGCTTTTTCCACCGTGCGATTGGCGATGATCAGCGACGCCGGTTGTTCCGCCAGCAACGGTTCCAACGCCCCGCGCACCGCGCCGCCGGCACCGAGCACAAGAATGCGTTTGCCCGTGAGGCTGAACCCGGCGTTCACCGTCAGATCACGCACCAGCCCGGCGCCGTCGGTGTTATCGCCGAGCAGCGAGCCGTCGGCGAGTTTGCTCAACGTGTTCACCGCGCCGGCCCGTTGCGCGCGGGCGGTCAGGCTGTCGGCCAAACGATAAGCGTCTTCCTTGAACGGCACGGTGACATTAGCGCCACGACCTTCGACGAAAAATGCCTTGGCGAAGTCGGAAAAGTCGTCGAGCGGCGCCAGTGAGGTGCTGTAGTCCAACTGTTCGCCGGTCTGCTCGGCAAACAGACGATGGATCATCGGCGACTTGCTGTGGCCAATCGGGTTACCGAAAACAACATAACGATCCATCAGATTCCCTCGTTCAGGCCTCAGCCAGCCAATCGCGATCTTGCAGGAAGTACTCGGTCAGCCGCGCTTCTTCGCTGCCCGGCTCGGCTTTCCAGTCGTAGCCCCAGCGCACTTGCGGCGGCAGCGACATGAGGATCGACTCGGTGCGTCCGCCCGATTGCAGACCGAACAGCGTGCCACGGTCGTAAACCAGGTTGAATTCGACGTAACGGCCACGGCGAAACTCCTGGAACTCACGCTGTTGCGCGGTGAACGCAGCATGCTTGCGCCGCTGCACGATCGGCAGATAAGCGTCGATGAACGCGTCGCCGATGGCGCGCATGAACGCGAAACTGGTGTCGAAATCCCACTCGTTCAAATCGTCGAAAAACAGCCCGCCGATGCCGCGCGGTTCGTGGCGATGCTTGATGTGGAAATAGCTGTCGCACCAGGCTTTGTAGCGCGGGTAGACGTCGGCCCCGAACGGCGCGCAGGCCTGTTCGGCGATGCGATGCCAGTGGATGCAGTCTTCTTCATTGCCGTAATACGGCGTCAGGTCGAAGCCGCCGCCGAACCACCACACGGCCTCTTCACCTTCTTTTTCGGCGATGAAAAAGCGCACGTTGGCGTGAGACGTCGGCACATGCGGGTTGTGCGGGTGAATCACCAGCGACACGCCGAGGGCTTCGAAGCCGCGCCCGGCCAGTTCCGGCCGATGGGCGCTGGCGGACGGTGGGAGACCGCTGCCAAAGACGTGGGAAAAGTTGACGCCGCCCTTTTCGATCACCGTGCCGTTTTCGATCACGCGGGTCCGACCGCCACCGCCGGCGGGGCGGGCCCAGGCGTCTTCGACGAAACGCGTGCCGCCGTCCTCGGTTTCCAGAGCGGCGCAAATGCGATCTTGCAGGTCAAGCAGGTAGGCTTTTACGGCGTCGGTGCGGGTCGTCATGTCATCACCTTGAATCGGGCAAAACTACGCGGCGCTCCATGGGAGCGGGGGCCGGCGCAAATGGGCGCGTAGCATAACATTGCACGCGGGCACGCCGCAGTTGACGAAGATCAAGCTAAGGAGTCCGATAGGCAGCTTCACAACGACGACGAATGGAGAAGGCAAATGGCTAAGCGTATCCAGATCCGCGCCCATGGCGGCCCCGAAGTGCTCGAGTATGTTGATTACCAACCCGCCGAGCCCGGCCCGCAGCAAGTGCGCGTCGCCAACAAGGCCATCGGTCTTAACTTCATCGACACCTATTACCGCAGCGGCCTCTATCCGCTGCCAGCCTTGCCGTCGGGCCTGGGCTCCGAAGGCGCGGGGATTGTCGAAGCGGTGGGCAGCGAAGTGACCCGCTTCAAGGTCGGCGACCGCGTCGCTTACGGCAGCGGTCCGTTGGGCGCCTACAGTGAAATCCACGTGTTGCCAGAAGCCAACCTGGTGGCGTTGCCGGCTGCCATCAGCTTCGAACAAGCCGCCGGGGTGATGCTCAAGGGCCTCACCGTGCAGTACCTGTTGCGCCAGACCTATGAACTCAAGGGCGGCGAAACCATTTTGTTCCACGCGGCGGCGGGCGGCGTCGGTTCCCTCGCGTGCCAGTGGGCCAAGGCGTTGGGCGTGAAGCTGATCGGCACGGTCAGTTCAGCCGAGAAAGCCGCGCTGGCGAAGGCCAACGGCGCGTGGGAAACGATTGATTACAGCCACGAAAACGTCGCACAACGGGTGCTGGAATTGACCGACGGGAAAAAAGTCCCGGTGGTCTACGACGGCGTCGGCAAGGACACTTGGCTGACGTCGCTGGACAGCGTGCAGCAGCGCGGTCTGGTGGTGAGTTTTGGTAATGCGTCGGGCGCGGTGGACGGGGTCAACCTGGGGATTCTCGCGGCGAAGGGTTCGCTGTACGTGACCCGGCCGACCCTGGCGACCTATGCGAACAACGTCGAAAACCTGCAGCGCATGGCCGATGAGCTGTTCGAGATGATCAGCAGCGGCAAGCTGAAAGTCGACATCAGCCAGAAGTATTCGCTGGCCGATGCGGCGAAGGCGCAGAGCGAATTGTCGGCGCGGCGCACGACGGGTTCGACGGTTTTGTTGCCTTGACGGACGCCATCGCGAGCAAGCTCGCTCCCACATGGATTATGTGTTGATCACAAATCTCCTGTGGGAGCGAGCTTGCTCGCGATGGGCTCAATGCGGTCTCAGCCCGGGCGTACCACATTCCCGGTTGCCAGATCGCGGATCACGCTCGGGTTCTTGCGCCCACCGAGATTGCCGCCCAACACCCCATCAATCTGCCCACGGAAATACTGCTCGACGCGAATCCGCGTGCGCGCTGCCGGGCGGCCCTGCGGGTTGGCGGATGTCGACACCAGCGGCCCGACCAATGCGCACAAATCGCGCACCAGCGGATGATCGCTGACCCGCAGCGCCACGGTTTCGTGCACCCCGGTAATCCATTGCGGCAACTGGTTCTGGTGCGGCACCAACCAAGTGTTCGGCCCCGGCCAAGTGCTGGCCATGCGGTCCATCCACAGCTCGGGAAAGTCTTCGAAGAGGAAGTCGAACTGGCGAATGTTGTCGGCCACCAGGATCAGGCCCTTATCCACCGCCCGCCCCTTGATCATCAACAAACGCGCCACCGCTTCTTCATCCCACGGGTCGCAACCCAGACCCCAGACGGCTTCGGTCGGGTAGGCGATTACCGCTCCTGCGCGAATTGCTTGCGCGGCTTGCTGCACACGCCAACTGTTGACCATGAAAAACTCTCCGGAATAAGGCTCTGCGCAGTTTACCGATTCTCCTTATAAAACCTAGCTCACCCGCGCAAACCAGCGACCGCTTTCGCACACCGCCCGGCCATCCATTTCCAGTTCGGTCAGCGCCACCAGCACTTTCGGCAGCGCCCAACCGCTGCTGTGCGCCAGCGCTTCACTGGTGTGCGGCGCCGCGTGCAGCAGCATCAGCAACGGATGAATCGCCGGCGCAGCGTTGATGGCCAATGGCAATTGCTGCCAGCCGCGCAAGGCTTCGAGGATGTGCTCGATGGTTTCCACCAACATCGCGCCGTCGCGGATCAGTTGATGGCAACCCTTGGCACCGGGGTGATGAATCGAGCCAGGAATCGCATAAACCTCGCGCCCCTGTTCCGCCGCCAGCCGCGCAGTAATCAGTGAACCACTGGCGACGCTGGCTTCGACCACCAGCACGCCGAGCGACAGACCGCTGATGATTCGGTTGCGACGAGGGAAGTTGCTCGCAGTCGGGCCGGCGTCCAAAGGGAATTCGGAAAGCACCGCGCTACCGCTGGCAATCATCGCGTCGGCGAGGCGGCGATTGCGCTGTGGATAAAACTTTTCAAGTCCCGTGCCAAGCACCCCTACCGTTTGCCCGCCCACGTCCAAAGCGCCCTGGTGCGCGGCGGCGTCGATACCGAGCGCCAAGCCGCTGGTGATGACAAAACCGGCGCCGGCCAGACTTCGTGAAAACGCCGCCGCCGTGTCCATTCCCGGTCTTGAAGCACGGCGGCTGCCGACCATCGCCAGTTGCGGTTTATCGAGGATGCCGGGGTCGCCAGCGACGAACAGCAGCGGCGGCGCATCGCTGATTTCCGCGAGCAACGCCGGGTAGTCCGGTTGGTCCCACATCAGCAAATGCTGGCCCGGACGCTCTAGCCAGGCCAATGCGTGATAGGCGCCGTCGCGAATATGCTCCGCGCGCCGCGCCTCGGCGCAGCTCGCCGGCAAGCCCAGCGAACGCCAGGCACTGGCCGGCGCGCTGATGGCTTTGGAGGCCGAGCCGAAGGCTTCGAGCAGTTTCTTGAAACGCACCGGGCCCAGATCGGGCAAGCGGTGCAGGCGTAGACGAGCTTCCAGTTCCGCAGGCGAAACCGGTGCAGCAACAGCGATAGTCATGGATCATCCTTGATCGTTATGAGCCCCGTCGAACCGGGAATAAGCTGTGGATAACTCTGTTGGTAACTTGTGAAGCCTGCTAAGGATTGCGCACCTTGTCCATCACCGCCAGCGAGCGCGACGCGGTCAGGACCAGGCCGTAACTGAGCTTGTCGTAAGTGCGGAAAACCATCAGCAGACCTGAACGTTCGTCGGGAATTTTCAGCGGCTGACCGGTCACGCGATCACGTACGGTTTCGCCGGTTTTCATCACCACCAGCACATTGCCTTCGGCCAAACCGTCGCGCTGGCCCTTGTTCAGCGTAACCACGTCCATCGCGCCAATCTGCGTGACGCCGCGCGGCACATCGATGATCAAGCCGTCGATCGGCGTTTTCGGTGCGCTGGGCATGAACGTCGAATTGATCGCGCGTTCTTCGCCGCTGAACAAACGGTCGCCGAGGCGCACTTCCTGGGTGGTGCGTTGCAGCGCCAGCGTCGCGACATCACCTTCGGTCGCGACAATTTCGCCGCCGCCGATGTCGTCGGCGTTGATCCCGAGAAATTCCTTGGTCTGCGGATCGGTGTAGACCTTGCCCTGGCGGAAGATCCCGTAAACCGGCTGGTTCGGGTCGAAATGCCCGCGCGCGAAGATCCGGTCACCGGTGCCGCTGAGCACTCGTTCGGCGTCGCCGGCGACGATGTAAGGCGCTGTGTCGAAGTCCTCGACCTTGTCGACGATGCGGTTGCTCAGCAGAAAACTGTTGATCGATTGCAGCGGAATGCTCGGGATCGCATCGGCCACCGGGCTGCTGCGCACACGCGGCGAGAGCTTGATGGTGCCGCGCGACGCGCCGCGATTGAGCGTCAGGCGCGGCTGGCCGTCGACGTAAGTCAGGGTCAGCAAGTCGCCGGGATAGATCAGATTGGGGTTCTGGATCTGTGGATTGACCTGCCAGAGTTCGGGCCATTTCCACGGTTCACGAAGGAATTTGCCGGAGATGTCCCAAAGTGTGTCGCCCTGTACCACTGTGTATTGCTGCGGAAAACCTTCCCTGAGTTGCACTTGCCCGTGCGCCAAACCAGCCGAGGCCAGAAGGAGCAAGGCGAGTAGTGATTTCCTCATGCGGTGAATCCCTTTATTATGTGCGTTCGCGTAAAACGCCAGAGCCCCCGTGGCTCGCTTCTTCAAAAGAAGCTACGTTTTACAACGGTAGCCTGCATCCTCGGACCCGCCAGGCCATCGACCCGACTTTACCTCACATGTGCAGCAATTAAGCTTATGGCCATTTTAGACATCCTCGAATTTCCCGACTCGCGCCTGCGCACTATCGCCAAACCTGTGGCCGTAGTGGACGACGAAGTGCGTCAGTTGGTCGATGACATGTTTGAAACAATGTATGAAGCGCCAGGCATCGGCCTCGCCGCGACCCAGGTCAACGTGCACAAACGTATCGTCGTGATGGACCTTTCCGAAGACCGTAGCGAGCCTCGGGTGTTCATCAACCCCGAGTTCGAAACCCTCACCGACGAGATGGAGCAATACCAGGAAGGCTGCCTCTCGGTGCCAGGCTTCTACGAAAACGTCGATCGCCCGCAGAAGGTCAAAATCAAGGCCCTGGACCGCGACGGCAAACCGTATGAACTGATCGCCGAAGGCCTGCTCGCGGTGTGCATCCAGCACGAATGCGACCACCTTAACGGCAAGTTGTTCGTCGATTACCTGTCCAACCTCAAGCGCGACCGAATCAAGAAGAAACTGGAAAAGCTCCATCGCCAGAACGCTTGATGCCCTCCTTTCAAAGGCTTGCTGCGGCAAGCCTTTTTCTTTTCAGACTGCTTTGTAATCGAGAGCTTCCATGACTGAGCCACTGCGCATCGTCTTTGCCGGCACCCCGGAATTCGCCGCCGAACACCTCAAGGCCCTGCTCGCCAGCCCTTACGAGATCGCCGCGGTCTACACCCAGCCGGACCGTCCGGCGGGCCGAGGGCAAAAACTGATGCCGAGCCCGGTCAAGCAGTTGGCCCTGGAAAACAACATCCCGGTGCTGCAACCGCCGACCCTGCGCAACGCCGACGCCCAGGCTGAACTGGCCGCGCTGAAGCCGGATTTGCTGGTGGTGGTCGCGTATGGCTTGATCCTGCCGCAAGTGGTGCTGGACATTCCGCGCCTCGGTTGCATCAACAGCCACGCATCCTTGCTGCCACGCTGGCGCGGTGCGGCGCCGATCCAGCGCGCCGTCGAAGCGGGCGACAGCGAAAGCGGCGTGACCGTGATGCGCATGGAACTGGGCCTCGACACCGGGCCGATGCTGCTCAAAGTCAGCACGCCGATTACGGGCGAAGACACCGGCGGCAGCCTGCATGATCGTTTGGCCGAAATCGGTCCACCAGCGGTGCTGCAAGCGATTGCCGGCCTCGCTGCGGGTACGTTGGAAGGCGAAGTGCAGGACGACAGCCTCGCCACGTATGCACACAAATTGAACAAGGATGAAGCGCGCATCGACTGGAGCCGTCCGGCGGTTGAGCTGGAACGTCTGGTCCGCGCCTTCAATCCATGGCCGATCACCCACAGCACGCTGAATGGCGAAGCGCTGAAAGTGCTGGCCGCGAAACTCGCCGAAGGGCAGGGCGCAGCGGGGCAAATCCTCAGCGCCAGCAAGGACGGTTTGATCGTCGCGTGCGGTGAACAGGCGCTGTGCCTGACCCGCCTGCAATTGCCCGGTGGCAAGGCGCTGAACTTCAGTGACTTGTTCAACAGCCGCCGCGAGAAATTCGCCGTCGGCACCGTGCTTGGAACTGTCCTCGAGCAAGCGGCGGACGCTCAATGAACCCGCGTCTGGCCGCCGCCAAGGCACTCGCCGCTGTGCTTAACGGCAAGGCCTCGCTCAACAGTTCCCTGCCGACGCAAATGGACAAGGTTGAAGACCGCGATCGCGGCTTTACTCAAGACCTGGCGTTTGGCACCGCGCGTTGGCAGCCACGTCTTTCGGCGCTGGCGGCCAAGTTGTTGCAGAAACCGTTCAAAGCAGCGGACGCCGATGTCGAGGCGTTGTTGCTGGTCGGGCTCTATCAATTGCTCTACACCCGCGTCCCGGCGCACGCCGCCATTGGCGAAACCGTCGGTTGCGCCGACAAGCTGAAAAAGCCCTGGGCCAAGGCCTTGCTCAACGCCGTGCTGCGTCGCGCGCAACGCGAAAGCGAAGCGCTGCTGGCCGAGCTGGAACACGATCCGGTGGTGCGCACCGCGCATCCGCGCTGGCTGCAAAAATCCCTGAAAGCGTTCTGGCCGGAGCAGTGGGAAGCCATTTGTGCGGCGAACAACGCGCATCCGCCGATGATTCTGCGAGTCAACCGTCGCCATCAGAGCCGTGACGCGTACCTCGCGTTGCTCAGCGAAGCGGGCATCGGCGCCAACCCGTGCGTCTACAGCCGCGACGGCATCATCCTCGACGCCGCCGCCGACGTGCGCAGCTTGCCAGGCTTCGCTGAAGGCTGGATCAGCGTGCAGGACGAAGCCGCGCAATTGGCCGCTGATTTGCTCGACCTCGCGCCGGGCCAACGCGTGCTCGACGCCTGCTGCGCGCCCGGCGGCAAGACCTGCCACATCCTCGAAGCCGAGCCCGCACTGGCCGGCGTGGTGGCGGTGGACCTGGAAGCGAAACGCCTGGTGCGCGTCCGCGAAAACCTCGCGCGCCTGGGCCTGAGCGCCGAATTGATCGCCGCCGACGGCCGCGACACCGCGACCTGGTGGGACGGCAAACCGTTCCAGCGCATCCTGCTCGACGCGCCATGCTCGGCGACCGGGGTGATCCGGCGTCACCCGGACATCAAGTTGACCCGCCAACCCGACGACATCGCCGCGCTCGCGGTGCTGCAAGGCGAATTGCTCGACGCGATGTGGCTGACGCTCGAAGTCGGCGGCATTCTGCTTTACGCGACGTGCTCGACGCTGCCGACCGAAAACACCGAAGTCATCGCAGCCTTCCTCGCCCGCACGCCGGGCGCGCGTGAGCTGGACCTCGCGACCACGGCCGGGCTCAAGCAAACGCATGGTCGCCAATTGCTGGCCCAGCAGGGCGGGCATGACGGGTTCTACTACGCCAAACTGATCAAGATTGCCGCCGCGCGCGGTTAACCGGATTTTCAAGGGAGTGACTGGATGAAAATCATCATCCTTGGCGCAGGGCAGGTCGGCGGTTCGCTGGCGGAACATTTGGCCAGCGAAGCCAACGACATCACCGTGGTCGACACCGATGCCGAACGCCTGCGCGACCTCGGCGACCGTCTCGACATTCGCACCGTGCAGGGCCGCGCGTCGTTCCCGACAGTGCTGCGTCAGGCCGGCGCCGACGACGCCGACATGCTGGTCGCGGTGACCAACAGCGACGAAACCAACATGGTCGCCTGCCAGGTCGCCCACACCTTGTTCCACACCCCGACCAAAATCGCCCGGGTGCGCGAAGCGGCGTACCTGACGCGCGGCGGCCTGTTCAACAACGAAGCGATTCCGGTCGATGTGCTGATCAGCCCGGAACAAGTCGTGACCAACTACATCAAGCGCCTGATCGAACATCCCGGCGCGTTGCAGGTGATCGACTTCGCCGAAGGCAAAGCGCAACTCGTCGCGGTAAAAGCCTATTACGGCGGGCCGCTGGTCGGTCAGCAACTGCGGCAATTGCGCGAGCACATGCCGAATGTCGAAACCCGCGTAGCGGCGATTTTTCGCCGCGATCGGCCGATCCTGCCGCAGGGCGATACGGTGATCGAGGCGGACGACGAGGTGTTTTTCATCGCCGCCAAGGCGAATATTCGTGCGGTGATGAGCGAAATGCGCCGCCTCGATGAAACCTACAAACGCATTGTGATTGCCGGCGGCGGGCAGATTGGCGAGCGCTTGGCCGAGGCCATCGAAAGCCGTTATCAGGTGAAAATCATCGAGATGAACCCGGCGCGCTGCCGTTATCTCTCGGACACCCTGGACAGCACTGTGGTGTTGCAGGGCAGCGCTTCGGACCGCGACTTGTTGCTGGAAGAGAACATCGCCGACGCCGATATCTTCCTCGCACTGACCAACGATGACGAAGCCAACATCATGTCGTCGCTGCTGGCCAAACGGCTGGGCGCGAAGAAGGTGATGACGATCATCAACAACCCGGCGTACGTGGATTTGATCCAGGGCGGCGACATCGATATCGCCATCAGCCCGCAACTGGCGACCATCGGCACGTTGCTGGCTCACGTGCGCCGTGGCGATATCGTCAGCGTGCACTCACTGCGGCGCGGTGCGGCGGAAGCCATCGAGGCGATTGCCCATGGCGATGCGAAGTCGAGCAAGGTGATTGGCAAGGCCATCGGCAATATCGGCTTGCCGCCGGGGACCACGATTGGCGCGATTATTCGCGATGAACACGTGATCATCGCCCATGACGACACGGTAATTGCGGCGGGCGACCATGTGATTCTGTTCCTTGTGGACAAGAAGCATATTCGCGATGTGGAGAAGCTGTTTCATGTGGGGTTGAGCTTTTTCTGAGCCGAAGGCCTCTTCGCGGGCAAGCCTCGCTCCTACAGGTCGAGTCGTACACACATTATGCGAACGACTCATAACCTGTAGGAGCGAGGCTTGCCCGCGAAGGCGATCTCAACCTTTCCACCTAACCTGAAGGTGCCAACCATGATCGAATCACTGGAAAAAATGCTCGCCAAGGGTGTGGATAACGCATTGCTGCGCTTTGGTCTCGGTAAGGGTTATCTGGATTTGGGAGAGAACGCCAAGGCTGCCGAGCATTTCCGCCGTTGCGTCGATTTCGATGCGAAATATTCGGCGGCGTGGAAGCTGCTGGGCAAGGCGCACTTGGCGCTCGCCGATCACGCCACCGCGCGGCAGGCGTGGGAGCAAGGCGTGGAAGCCGCCCGCACGCACGGCGACAAACAAGCGGAAAAGGAAATGACGGTTTTCCTGAAAAAACTCGACCGTCAGGCGCTCTGATCAGAGATAGCGCAGGCCAATCCCTTCGGCATCCACCAGCACCACTTCCATGCGCACTCGCGGCGCACCTGTGGGTAAATCCTGCACCTGCCCATAAACCACAGCGCCGGTGGGCAATGCCGACAGGCTCGGATGCTGCACGTAAACGCCAGTGGTCGAGAGATTGCGGGTCTGTCCCAGACACTCGCCGAAACTCTCGTGGCTGATCTTGATGCGGAATGACTTGCGGTGTTCGGACATCTTCTGCGCCCTTGCGTGAACAATTGTGGATAACCCGGACCGTGTAGGAGCGAGGCTTGCCCGCGAAGCTGTTGGCGTTCATAAGGACGCCTTCGCGGGCAAGCCTCGCTCCTACAGGTTTGGGTTATCCACAGAGTGTGCCAAGTTCTTCAATACCAGCGTTCTTCGCCCGGTGGACGTTTTTTGAAACGCTTCATGCTCCACATGTACTGGCTCGGATAAGCCCGCACATACCGCTCGACCACTTGGCTCATGGCCGCGCAAGAGGTCTCGGTATCCGTGCTGTACATGGCTTCCGGCGCCGCTTCGAGGATCACTTTGTAGCCAGAGCCGTCAGGCAAACGCAGCGCATGCAGGAACACCCCGACCGCTTTGCCGCCCGCAAGCATGTTCGGCACAAACTTGCTGGTCAGCGCTTGCGTGGCGAAGAACGGCACGAAGATCCCGGCGGATTCGGCCGGTTCCGGGTCAGCGGGAATGCCCACTGCACCACCCTTGCGCACTTCCTTGATGACACTGAGGATGCCTTCCTTGGTCGAGGCCGCCACGCGGTTACCCAACTGCACGCGCTGCTTGCGCAGCAAATCGTCGACCGCTTTCAACTTCGGTGGGCGATAGAAAATGATCGGTTTGCACTGGCTGCAATAGAAGTGGTTCAACACTTCCCAGTTGCCGAGGTGGCTGGTGATGCCGACCACACCTTTGCCGGACGCCAAGGCATCTTTCAACACATCGAGGCCTTCGACTTCGCGCACCAGATCAATCGAACGCTGAGCCGGCCAGATCCATGCGCAAGCGCTCTCGGTGAGGGACTTGCCGATGTCTTTCAGACTCTGCCCGACCAGGCGTTCGCGCTCGGCCGGGTCCATGTCCGGGAAGCACTTGGCCAGGTTGATCCGCACCACGTCGCGGGAACGGTTGGGGGTTTTCCACATCATCCAGCCAATGGCTGCGCCGACGGCTTGCACGGCTCGCCACGGGAGCAGGGCAAACAGCCGCAGAGCGCCTACCAGCAAGGCGCCTTTAAACTTATCCACAGGTCACTCCTGATCTTGTGCGGTGTCCGAAGGCGGCCATTCTAACCGCCGTTCGCCAGCGTCGCGTAGCGATCGCAATCCTGGGTGTGGTCCATGGCCATGCCCGAGGCCTGCATCAGCGCGTAGCAAATGGTCGGGCCGACGAACGTGAAACCGGCCTTTTTCAGGCCTTTGCTCATTTCCACGGCAGTCGGCGTTACGGCCGGCACTTCACTGCGATCCTTGAAATGATTGATCACAGGCCTGCCATCGACGAACGACCAGAGAAACCCCACCGGATCCTCCAGCGCCAGCCAGGCCTGGGCATTACGGCGGGCGGCGTTGAGTTTGAGGCGGTTGCGGATGATCCCGGGGTCGAGCATCAATTCATCGATTTCCGCATCGCTCATCTGCGCCACGCGCTGCACGTCGAAGCCGAACAGCACCTCGCGGTAGCGCTCGCGTTTGCGCAACACGGTGATCCATGAGAGGCCGGCCTGGAACCCTTCGAGCAAAAGCAACTCGAACAATCCCTGCGCATCGCGTAGCGGCGTGCCCCACTCTTGATCGTGATATGCCATGTACAGCGGATCTTCGGAACACCAAAAGCAGCGTGGCATAAGGCTCCAGGGGGCGTGCGCAGCAACGAATCGGGTATACTCCCGCTCTTTAAATCGCAGCCCAAGAAACAGGTGAATTTCGTGAGCCAGCCTACGCCAGCCGTGCGTACCTTCCAAGACTTGATCCTCGCCCTCCAGCAATACTGGGCCGAGCAAGGTTGCGTGGTACTTCAGCCCTACGATATGGAAGTAGGCGCCGGCACTTTCCACACAGCCACGTTTCTGCGCGCCATCGGCCCGGAAACCTGGAACGCCGCTTATGTGCAGCCCAGTCGTCGCCCGACTGACGGCCGCTACGGCGAAAACCCGAACCGTCTGCAGCACTACTACCAGTTTCAGGTAGTCCTGAAGCCGAACCCGGACAACTTCCAGGAACTGTACCTGGGCTCTCTCAAGCACGTTGGCCTGGACCCATTGGTCCACGACATCCGCTTCGTCGAAGACAACTGGGAATCGCCGACACTGGGCGCCTGGGGTCTGGGCTGGGAAGTCTGGCTCAACGGCATGGAAGTGACGCAATTCACTTACTTCCAGCAAGCGGGCGGCATCGAGTGCTACCCGGTGACCGGCGAGATCACCTACGGTCTGGAACGTCTGGCGATGTACCTGCAAGGCGTGGATTCGGTCTACGACCTGGTCTGGGCTGACGGCCCGATGGGCAAAGTCACCTACGGCGACGTGTTCCACCAGAACGAAGTCGAGCAATCGACTTACAATTTCGAACACGCCAACGTCGAGAAACTGTTCGAGCTGTTCGATTTCTACGAAAGCGAAGCCAAGCGCCTGATCGAACTCGACCAGCCGCTGCCGTTGCCGAGCTACGAAATGGTCTTGAAGGCGTCCCACACCTTCAACCTGCTGGATGCGCGCCGGGCAATCTCGGTGACTGCGCGTCAGCAATACATTCTGCGCGTGCGCACTCTGGCGCGTTCCGTTGCGCAAGCCTACCTGCTGGCGCGCGCCAAGCTGGGCTTCCCGATGGCGACCCCGGATCTGCGTGATGAAGTGTTGGCTAAGCTGGAGGCTGCACAATGAGTGCTCTGGATTTCCTGGTTGAATTGGGCACCGAAGAACTGCCGCCTAAAGCCCTGAACACCCTGGCCGACGCGTTCCTCGCCGGTATCGACAAAGGCCTGCAAGCCGCTGGCCTGAGCTACGAAGCCAAAACCGTGTACGCCGCGCCACGTCGTCTGGCTGTGCTGATTACCGCGCTGGCCACCCAGCAACCGGATCGCAGCATCAACCTCGACGGCCCGCCGCGTCAGGCTGCGTTCGATGCCGACGGCAACCCGACCCAGGCTGCCCTGGGTTTCGCCAAGAAGTGCGGCGTCGATCTGAGCGAAATCGATCAGAGCGGTCCGAAACTGCGTTACAGCCAGAGCATCGCCGGTAAACCGACCGCGAGCCTGCTGCCGACCATCGTTGAAGATTCGCTGAACGACCTGCCGATCCCCAAGCGCATGCGCTGGGGGGCGCGCAAAGAAGAATTCGTGCGTCCGACCCAATGGCTGGTGATGTTGCTCGGTGACCAGGTCATCGATTGCACGATCCTCGCACAGAAGTCCGGCCGCGATTCCCGTGGTCACCGCTTCCATCACCCGCAAAGCGTGCGCATCACCGCGCCGGCCAACTATCTGGCCGACCTGCGTGGCGCCTACGTGCTGGCCGACGCCAACGAGCGTCGCGCACTGATCAGCAAACGCACCGAAGAACTGGCGACGATGCAGGAAGGCACGGCCATCGTGCCGCCGGCCTTGCTCGACGAAGTGACTGCGCTGGTTGAATGGCCGGTGCCGCTGGTGTGCTCGTTCGAGGAACGCTTCCTCGACGTGCCGCAAGAAGCGCTGATCACCACCATGCAGGACAACCAGAAGTATTTCTGCCTGCTGGATGCCGACGGCAAGTTGCTGCCACGTTTCATTACCGTGGCCAACATCGAAAGCAAAGACCCGCAGCAGATCATCGCCGGTAACGAGAAAGTGGTTCGCCCACGCCTGACCGACGCCGAGTTCTTCTTCAAGCAAGACAAGAAGCAGAAACTCGAAGACTTCAACCTGCGCCTGCAGAACGTGGTGTTCCAGGAAAAACTCGGCAGCGTCTACGACAAAGCCGAACGCGTTTCCAAACTCGCCGCGTTCATCGCGCAGCGCATTGGCGGCAACGCAGCCTGGGCCTCGCGCGCCGGCCTGTTGTCGAAATGCGACCTGTCGACCGAAATGGTCGGCGAGTTCCCGGAGATGCAAGGTGTCGCCGGTTACTACTACGCGCTGAATGACGGCGAGCCGGAAGAAGTCGCACTGGCGCTGAACGAGCAGTACATGCCGCGCGGCGCTGGCGCTGAACTGCCGACCACCCTGACCGGTGCGGCCGTGGCCATCGCTGACAAACTCGACACGCTGGTCGGGATCTTCGGTATCGGCATGTTGCCAACCGGCAGCAAAGACCCGTATGCCCTGCGCCGTGCAGCCCTCGGCGTGCTGCGCATCCTGATCGAGAAGAAGCTTGAGCTCGACCTCAACGACGCAGTCGCATTTGCGGTATCGGCGTTCGGCGGCAAGATCAAAGCGGCGGGCCTCAACGATTCGGTGCTGGAATTCATCTTCGACCGTCTGCGTGCCCGTTACGAAGACGAAGGCGTCGATGTTGCGACTTATCTGTCGGTACGTGCCTTGAAGCCGGGTTCGGCGCTGGACTTCGATCAGCGCGTGCAAGCGGTGCAAGCTTTCCGTCAATTGCCGGAAGCTGCAGCACTGGCCGCAGTGAACAAGCGCGTTTCGAACCTGCTGAGCAAGTTCGAAGGCTCGGTGCCGGCGGTAGTCGAAGCCAAGTACTTCGACAACGCCAACGAGTTCTCGCTGTATTCGGCGATCCAGCAGGCTGACCAAGCTGTCCAGCCAATGGCGGTGGCGCGTCAGTACAGCGAATCGCTGGCTCGCCTGGCGGCCTTGCGCGAGCCGGTCGATGCGTTCTTCGAAGCCGTAATGGTCAACGCCGACGACGCCAACGTGCGCGCCAACCGTTATGCCTTGCTGTCGCGTCTGCGTGGGCTGTTCCTCGGCGTTGCCGACATTTCGCTGCTGGGGTAAGACTGTTTGAAACTGCTGATTCTCGATCGGGACGGGGTGATCAATTACGACTCCGACGCTTACATCAAGTCGGTGCAGGAGTGGATTCCGCTCCCCGGCTCGATCGAAGCCATCGCGCAGTTGAGCAAGGCCGGCTGGACGGTAGCCATCGCTACCAACCAGTCGGGCATCGCTCGCGGCTATTACGACATCGCCACTCTGGACGCCATGCACGAGCGCTTGCGTTCGCTCGTGGCGGAGCAGGGCGGCGAGGTCGGGCTGATCGTCTATTGCCCGCACGGGCCAGACGATGGCTGCGATTGCCGCAAGCCAAAACCCGGGATGTTGAAAACCATCGCCGCTCATTACAACGTGTCGCTGACAAACTTATGGTTCGTCGGCGATTCTCTCGGTGACCTGGAAGCCGCCAAAGCCGTCGATTCTCAGCCAGTTTTAGTTAAAACCGGAAAAGGCGAAAAGACTCAGGGCAAGACCCTGCCGGTAGGCACCTTGATTTTTGACGATCTGGCGGCGATTGCCGCAGAACTTATCCACAATTAGAGCGTTTCGAGATTCCTGACCAAGGATTGATCGGGATTGCGCTTTATATAGACGGGCAGAGCCCGCACGGTAAACGTCACCATGTCGATACTGCAGGCCATCAGAACTTTCCTCTTTTATCTGTTGCTGGGCACCAGCTCTTTGCTCTGGTGCAGCCTGAGCTTTTTTATCGCGCCGTTTCTGCCGTTCAAGGCGCGTTATCGTTTTATCAACGTGTACTGGTGCCGCTGCGCACTGTGGCTGAGCAAGGTTTTTCTGGGCATCAGCTACGAAATCAAAGGCGCGGAGAATGTGCCTGAGCGCCCCTGCGTGATTCAGTCGAATCACCAGAGCACCTGGGAAACGTTTTTCCTCTCGGCCTATTTCGAACCGCTGAGCCAAGTGCTCAAACGCTCTTTGCTGTTCGTGCCGTTTTTCGGCTGGGCCATGGCGATGCTGCGACCGATCGCCATCGACCGCGATAACCCGAAAGCCGCGCTCAAGCATGTGGCGAAGAAGGGCGATGAGTTGCTCAAGGACGGCGTTTGGGTGCTGATCTTTCCGGAAGGTACGCGCGTGCCGTACGGCACTGTCGGCAAGTTCTCGCGCGGTGGCAGCGCTTTGGCGGTCAACGCGGCGCTTCCGGTGCTGCCGATTGCACACAATGCCGGCAAGTTTTGGCCGAAAACCGGTTGGGCAAAGAAGCAGGGTGTGATCACCGTGATCATCGGCGAACCGATGTACGCCGAGGGTACAGGGCCGCGCGCCGTGGCTGCGCTGAACGACCGGGTCCAGGCCTGGAACGAACAAATGCAGCGCGACATGGGCTCGCTGCCACCGGCGCCACAAACCCCGGTTGAAACTGATCAAGTGGCTGTCTGAGATTCTGTGGATAACCTGTGTACCGTTTCTTCCGAAAACAGCCATTTCTGCTTGTAGGCTTATGATTTATATACATATTTCCTAAGCTCATAAAACGCCGGAAAAGGTGCATAAGTTTTTTTCGGACGTAAAAAAACCGGCTGATATAGCCGGTTTTTTTATGCCCGCGATTTACTCCTCGATCAGAGGGAAATGCAGACTGAAACGCGTGCCTTTGCCAATCTCGCTGGCGCACTCAATGCGACCGCCGTGGCGATCGACCACTGCTTTGACCATCGACAATCCCAAGCCAATACCATCAATGCCCTGAGCGGACGAGAAGCGTCGGTATTGGCTGAACAACTCGGGCAGCTCTTCGGCGCCGATGCCTTTGCCCTGATCGATCAGCTCACAAATCAACCAGCCATCAACGCAGCGAACCTGCAAACGGATCAGCGTGCCGCTGGCGCTGTACTTGATGGCGTTTTCCACCAGGTTGAACAACGCCCGGGTCAGCAAACCCTGATCGGCCATGATCAGGCTTTCCTGCGCCTCGTCCTGCAGATCATGGACGAGCTCGATACTTTTCAGCTGCGCGATGCTCAGCGCTTGATCGAAGACATCCAGCACTACCATCGCAAACAGGCTGGGCACGAACTGATAAGCCTCAGACTCGGCCCTGGCCAATTGCACGAAGCCGTCGGTGAGATCGAGTGCCCGGCGAACTTGGCGTTCAATCTGCTCGAACAACGGCGTGTCGCCACCCATCTGCTGACGGTGCACGTCGAGCAGGGCGAGGATCGCCGAATGGGGTGCGCGCAGGTCGTGGGACAGGAAGCGCAGCAGCACGCCCCGTTGCTCTTCGGCATCGCGCTCGACACTCAGGTCGGTCAGGCTCAGCAGCCAGCCGATCGGAGTTTCGCCATCAACCGGCAGTAATGCGGCGCGTTCCAGACGCAAGCTCCGGCCCTGAATGTCTCTGAACTCAACTGTCGCCAGGTTCGCCAACGCTGGCCGAGAGCCGTTGAGCAACTCGGGATGACCGAGTTGAGTCAACCGTTCAAGCACCTCATCACCGACCAGATCGCCGCCGAACAAATCCCGCGCGTTGCGGTTGCCGAGCAGGATCCGGCCTTGAGGATCGCTGATCAGCGTGGCCACCGGCAGATACTCCAGGCCATCGGCGATGAAGCGCCGGGTATCGCGGGTCCGGCTCATGGCTTGTTCAAGTGCCATGACTTGGCCCTGCAAACGGTCGCCAGTCGGAAATTGCGCACGACGACGTTCCGGAAAGACTTTGGGTTCGTTATCCAGCCGCGCCAACTCCCAGCCGAAATAGGTCAGCACCACGCTGAGGCGTCGCCAGTTCCAGATCAGGTAACCGAAGAGCATGCCGAGCAGACTCGCGGTGGGCGACCACCACCAACGTTGCTCGGCCAGAAAAGCACTGACCAGCAATGTGCAGCCCATACCGCCCAAGGTTATCCACAGCGCCAGACGCGGGCGCAGCAACAGCAAGCCGAGCACGCAAGCCACCAGAATGACCGACAACAGCGCGCCCAGCGCTTCGTGTTTGCCGGACTGCGCGCTCAATGAAAGCAAGGCCGTCAGCGGCAGCAGAATCAGACTGATCCACAGCCATTCCCGAACCAATTGCCGGAACAGCCGCTGAACCTGGGTCGGCTCGCGACTTTCGTGGCGGCGTTGATTGGTCATAAAAATGACTGATAGTGCAGGGGAGGGTGAATTAGCGTCATAAGTCACTGGTCTGATTGGCAGATTGGATTTGCAGAATCATAGCGGACGACGACCAACGGGGCGTTGCTTACTTTCGCTCATTCGGCCGAGGCGGTATCGTCTATCGCCAACCGGCCATCAAGGAATTACCGCACATGCGTGTTGCGATACTGGACGATGAACCCGCCGAATTGCGCCGGGTGGAGCAGACGCTGCGGCAAATGGCCGAGCCGGGCGAGCACGCCTGGACGCTGCACAGTTTCGAGCGTGGCGAAGACCTGCTGCGGCAACTGCGTCGGGAAACTTTCGACCTGCTGGTCCTCGACTGGCAACTGCCCGACCTCAGCGGCCTCGCGCTTCTGCGCTGGACCCGTGAACACATGGACGCCCCGCCCCCCGCGATCATGCTCACCAGCCGCGACGCCGAAAGCGATATCGTCCAGGCACTGAATGCCGGCGCCGACGATTACGTCAGCAAACCCTTCCGCCCCAACGAACTGAAAGCCCGGGTCGCCGCCGTTCTGCGCCGACACAGCCAACAACGCGCCAGCAACGGCGAAGTGCTCAACTTCAACGACCTGGTATTCGACGACGCCGAACAAACCGTCACCCGCGCGGGTACGCCAATCGGCATGACCGAGCGGGAATATCGACTGGCGCGGTGTCTGTTCACCAACCTGGGTCGGCCGCTGTCGCGGGAATATCTATATGGACGGTTTTGGAGCCATGAAGAAATGGTCTCCTCGCGGCCACTGGACACGCACATTTACCGACTGCGCAATAAGCTGGGTTTGACCGCTGATCGCGGTTGGCAGCTGTTGACGATTTACGGGTATGGGTATCGGCTGGAAAGTGTGGGGGTGGTTGGCGGGTGAGGGGAGCAGCGACCGGGTTATTTTCTCAAGCCAAATAAAAAGGCCAACGCTGATGCGTTGGCCTTTTGGTTTGCGATGGGCTGCCCGAATCAGAAATCCAGGTTGGAAACCGCCAACGCATTGCTTTCGATGAAGTCACGGCGGGGTTCGACCGCATCACCCATCAGGGTGTTGAAGATCTGGTCCGCGCCAATGGCGTCTTCGATGGTCACTTTGAGCATGCGGCGCTGGGCTGGGTCCATGGTGGTTTCCCAGAGCTGATCCGGGTTCATTTCGCCCAGACCTTTGTAGCGCTGAATGGTGTGACGCTTGGTGCTTTCAGCCATCAGCCATTCGAGCGCTTCTTTGAACTCGGTGACTGGCTTCTTGCGTTCGCCGCGCTGGATGTACGCGCCGTCGTCGAGCAGGGTGCTCAGTTGAGCGCCCAGCGAAACTACGGTTTTGTAATCGTTGCTGCCGAAGAAGTCGCGGTTGAAGGTGATGTAGTTCGACAGGCCATGGGAGATCAGTTCGACCTCTGGCAGCCAGACGTTACGTTCACGGTCTTCACGCAGGCTGGCTTTGTAAACCAGGCCAGACTTCTCGCCGGTGCGCAGGCGAGTCTCAAAGCGGGCCATCCAGTCTTGCATGGCGGCGTGATCAGACAGTTGCTCCATGCTGACCGCTGGCAGGTAGATGAAGTGCTCGGTCAGTTCCTGTGGGTACAGGCGCGACAGACGCTTGAGGGTCTTCATGACCAGACGGAAGTCGTTCACCAGACGCTCGAGCGCTTCACCGGAAATACCCGGGGCGTCTTCGTTCAAGTGCAGGCTCGCATCTTCCAGGGCCGACTGCGTCATGTACTCTTCCATGGCGTCGTCGTCTTTGATGTATTGCTCTTGCTTGCCTTTCTTGACCTTGTACAGCGGCGGCTGGGCGATGTAGATGTAGCCGCGCTCGATCAGCTCCGGCAACTGACGGAAGAAGAAGGTCAGCAGCAGGGTGCGGATGTGCGAACCGTCGACGTCAGCATCGGTCATGATGATGATGTTGTGATAACGCAGCTTGTCGATGTTGTACTCGTCGCGGCCAATGCCACAGCCCAGCGCGGTGATCAAGGTGCCCACTTCCTGCGAAGAGATCATCTTGTCGAAACGTGCTTTCTCGACGTTGAGGATCTTGCCTTTGAGCGGCAGGATCGCTTGGGTGCGACGGTTGCGTCCCTGCTTGGCGGAGCCGCCAGCAGAGTCACCTTCCACGAGGTAAAGTTCGGAAAGGGCAGGGTCTTTTTCCTGGCAGTCAGCCAGTTTGCCCGGCAGGCCGGCGATATCCAGCGCGCCTTTGCGTCGGGTCATCTCACGGGCCTTGCGCGCCGCTTCACGAGCACGCGCGGCGTCGATCATCTTGCCGACGACCAGTTTGGCTTCGTTCGGGTTTTCCAGCAGGAAGTCCGAGAAGTACTTGCCCATTTCCTGTTCGACCGCGGTCTTCACTTCGGAAGAAACCAGCTTGTCTTTGGTCTGGGAGCTGAACTTCGGATCCGGCACTTTCACCGAGATGATTGCGGTCAGGCCTTCACGGGCATCGTCACCGGTGGTGGCGACTTTATGCTTCTTCGCCAGACCTTCCGCTTCGATGTAGGTGTTGAGGTTACGCGTCAGTGCGGAACGGAAACCCACCAGGTGAGTACCGCCATCGCGCTGAGGAATGTTGTTGGTGAAGCACAACAGGTTCTCGTTGAAGCTGTCGTTCCACTGCAGGGCGATTTCCACGCCGATGCCGTCTTCACGCTGGATGTTGAAGTGGAACACCTGGTTGACCGGAGTCTTGTTGGTGTTCAGGTATTCAACGAACGCACGCAGACCACCTTCGTACTTGAACAGTTCTTCCTTGCCGCTGCGCTCATCCTTGAGGACGATGCCGACACCGGAGTTGAGGAAGGACAGTTCACGAATGCGCTTGGCCAGGATGTCCCAGCTGAAGTGGATATTCTTGAAGGTCAGGTCGGATGGCTTGAAGTGAATCTGGGTACCGGTGGTTTCGCTTTCGCCGACGATTTTCATCGGCTCTTGTGGAACACCGTGGACGTAGGTCTGTTCCCAGATCTTGCCGCTGCGGCGAACGGTAAGGATCAGCTCTTCGGACAGCGCGTTCACGACCGAGACGCCTACGCCGTGCAGGCCGCCAGACACTTTGTAGGAGTTGTCATCGAATTTACCGCCGGCGTGCAGCACGGTCATGATGACCTCGGCCGCCGAGACGCCTTCTTCTTTGTGCACGTCTACCGGGATGCCACGACCGTTGTCGCGAACGGTGATGGATTCATCCGGGTGGATGATGATGCTGATGTCGTCGCAGTGGCCGGCGAGAGCTTCGTCGATCGAGTTATCGACCACTTCGAACACCATGTGGTGCAGACCGCTGCCATCGTCGGTGTCACCAATGTACATACCGGGACGTTTGCGTACGGCATCCAGGCCTTTCAGCACTTTAATGCTCGTTGAGTCGTACGTATTTTCTTCGCTCAATGCCTTCACTCCCGATGGTCGTGGGTCTGGGTGATACGGCCCTGTTCCACGTGGAACAGAGCGACTGGCGTTTCCGTCTGCCAGCCTTCCCTCAATAATTCGTGATCTACACAAGTGATAAACACTTGGCAGCGTAAGTCTTCCAGCAAGCGGCAAAGCGCGCGGCGGTGGTGCTCGTCGAGTTCGGACGGCAAGTCATCCACCAGATAAATACACTGGCCGCGTCGGGCCTGGCTAACCAGGTGCCCTTGGGCAATCCGCAATGCGCAGACCACCAACTTCTGCTGACCCCGGGACAAGATGTCCGCGGCGTTGTGTGCGCCCAATCTAAGACGCAAGTCAGCGCGTTGTGGTCCGGCCTGGGTGTGGCCCATTTGCTGATCCCGTTGCAGGGACCCGGCGAGCACCGCACTCAGTTCGCGGTCCTTATCCCAACCCCGGTAATAGCTGAGCGTCAAACCCTCAAGCTCAACCAGTTCGCTCAATGTCTGTTCAAAGACAGGTTTCAAGGCTTTGATATAGGCGCGGCGGTATTCATCAATTTCTGCGCTGGCCTGGCACAGTTCCCTGTCCCAAACCGCTTGCGAAACGGCGTCAAGTGTACCATGCCGCAGCCAAGAGTTTCTCTGGCGCAGGGCCTTCTGCAAGCGCTGCCAAGTGGACATGAAACGTGGTTCCACGTGGAACACACCCCAATCGAGAAACTGCCTTCGAATCTTCGGCGCACCCTCCAACAGCCGGAAGCTGTCGGGGTTGATCAACTGCAGTGGCAGGATCTCCGCCAGTTGCGCAGCGCTGCGCGCATTCTGGCCGTCGATGCGTATCTGGAACTCACCTTGGCGGTCCCGGGAAATCCCCAACGCGCTGTGTCCGCCCTCAGCCAATTCAACCTGACCAAACACGGTGCACGCCAGTTGCTCATATTGAATGACCGGCAACAGACGGCTGCTGCGAAACGAACGGGCAAGCCCCAGCAGGTGTATGGCTTCCAGAACACTGGTTTTGCCGCTGCCGTTGGCGCCGTAAAGAATGTTGATTCGGGGAGAGGGGGAGAAGGTCACCGGGTGCAGATTGCGCACCGCGGTGACCGAGACGCGACTTAAGGACATCTAGCTTCTGCTGAACATGATTACAGGCGCATCGGCATGACAACGTAAGCCGAGTCGTCGTTGTCGGACTCTTGCACCAGCGCACTGCTGTTGGAGTCGGACAGGATCAGGCGAACCTGCTCGGTGGTCATCACACCCAGCACGTCGAGCAAGTAGCTCACGTTGAAGCCGATTTCCAGATTGCCGCCGTTGTACTCAACGCCGACTTCTTCTTCCGCCTCTTCCTGTTCCGGGTTATTCGCCTGGATCTTCAGCTGACCATTGGCCAGTTGCAGACGGATACCGCGGTACTTTTCGTTGGACAGAATCGCGGTACGGCTGAAGGCTTCGCGCAGTGCCTGACGGTCACCGAGCACCAACTTGTCGCCACCCTTGGGCAGCACACGTTCGTAATCCGGGAATTTGCCGTCGACCAGTTTCGAAGTGAAGGTGAATTCACCAGTGGTTGCGCGGATGTGATGCTGACCCAGAACGATGCTGACCTGGCCATCCGGCTCGGTCAGCAAGCGCGCGAGTTCAAGGATACCCTTGCGTGGCACGATCACTTGGTGACGATCCGGCTGACCGATATCGGCTTTCATCGAGCACATGGCCAGACGGTGACCGTCGGTGGCCACGGCGCGAATGATGCCTTCGGAGACTTCCAGCAACATGCCGTTGAGGTAGTAACGAACGTCCTGCTGGGCCATGGCGAAGCTGGTGCGCTCGATCAGACGGCGCAGTTTGCTTTGCTCCAGGCTGCAGGTCAGCGAGCCCGGGCCTTCTTCCACGGTAGGGAAATCATTGGCCGGCAAGGTCGACAGGGTGAAGCGGCTACGGCCGGCTTTCACCACGAGCTTCTGCTCATCAACCTTGATGTCGATCAGCGCGTCGTTCGGCAGGCTTTTGCAGATGTCCATCAGCTTGCGCGCAGGCACGGTGATGGAACCCGGATCAGCCGGCTCTTCGAGTTGCACACGACCGACCAGCTCGACTTCCAGGTCGGTACCGGTCAGCGACAGTTGCTGGCCTTCGACAACCAGCAGCACGTTGGAAAGCACCGGCAAGGTCTGTCGGCGCTCGACGACGCCGGCGACCAGTTGCAGGGGTTTCAACAGGGCTTCGCGTTGAATGGTGAAATGCATGGTCTAGTCCCTTGCCTTAATAAGCTGCGCTGGTGTTCATCAAGTGGTCAGTGTACGCAGCAGGTTCTTGTAGTCCTCGCGGATGTCCGCGTCGGATTCCTTGAGTTCGTTGATCTTGCGGCAGGCGTGCAAAACAGTCGTATGGTCGCGGCCGCCAAACACATCGCCGATTTCCGGCAGGCTGTGGTTAGTCAACTCTTTGGAGAGGGCCATTGCAACCTGACGCGGACGGGCGACCGAGCGTGAACGACGCTTGGACAGCAAGTCGGAAATCTTGATCTTGTAGTACTCGGCGACGGTGCGCTGAATGTTATCCACAGAGACCAGTTTGTCTTGCAGCGCCAACAGGTCTTTCAGGGATTCGCGAATCAACTCGATGGTGATGTCGCGGCCCATGAAGTGCGAGTGGGCAATCACGCGTTTCAGCGCGCCTTCCAGCTCACGGACGTTGGAGCGAATGCGCTGGGCAATAAAGAACGCTGCATCGTGGGGCAGATCGACTTTGGCCTGATCGGCCTTTTTCATCAGGATCGCCACGCGGGTTTCCAGCTCCGGCGGCTCGACGGCAACCGTCAGGCCCCAGCCGAAGCGGGATTTCAGGCGCTCTTCGAGGCCTTCGATTTCTTTCGGGTAGCGGTCACTGGTGAGAATGACCTGCTGGCCACCTTCAAGCAGGGCGTTGAAGGTGTGGAAAAATTCTTCCTGGGAACGTTCCTTGCGGGCGAAGAACTGAATGTCATCGATCAGCAGCGCATCCACCGAGCGGTAGAAGCGTTTGAATTCATTGATTGCGTTCAGTTGCAGCGCCTTGACCATGTCGGCCACGAAACGCTCGGAATGCAGGTACACGACCTTGGCATTCGGGTTCTTCTTTAATAGGTGGTTACCCACCGCGTGCATCAAGTGGGTTTTACCCAAACCAACGCCGCCATAAAGGAAGAGCGGGTTGTAACCGTGCTTGGGGTTATCGGCCACTTGCCAGGCTGCCGCACGGGCCAACTGGTTGGACTTGCCTTCGACAAAGTTTTCGAAGGTGAACGTGCGGTTCAGATAGCTGGTGTGCTTGAGCGCGCCTTCGACCTGCACGGTGCGCTGTTCGGCGCGAATCGGCGCCTGTTGCGAACTGGCGCCGGCCATTGGGTCGAAGCTGTCGCGGGACGGCTCTTCACTGACGTCGGCGATTTTTTGCGTAGGACGTTTGGTCTGGGTGTTCGCGATCGGAGCCGGCGCTGGCGCATTGACCGGCGCTTGCACGGACTGTGCCTGCGAAGCAGCGGCCGCCAGCGGAGCATTAGGTGCCGCGCGAGGTGCCGAGCTGCGTTTGCTGCCTATTAATAAGGACAGCGCAGGCGCGAGGCCATTGCCGTGCTCATCGAGCAGTTCAAGGACGCGGCCCAGGTACTTTTCGTTGACCCAGTCGAGAACAAAGCGGTTCGGTGCGTAGACACGCAACTCGTCGCCTTCGGCTTCGACCTGTAGTGGACGGATCCAAGTGTTGAATTGTTGGGCAGGCAGCTCATCGCGCAAAAGCTCCACGCACTGCTGCCAAAGTTCCACTGACACGGATATCCCCTAAGTTGAAAGCCGGTGAGGCAAAAACAAGCGGCCATTGTAGCGGCCAGCCGTCCACTTATCCACATGCAGGTTGCGCACAGGCCATGAATTATCAATGCGTTAACCCCTGAAAAGGCGACCAGCGGTATGTGCATAAGCCCTGTGGATAACCGCCTCTGAGGGCACTGGACAAGTGGGGGGTAAACTCGGTGGATAACTGGCCTGTGGATAACTGGCCATTCCACACACAGCTTATCCGATAGCGCAGCACAGGCTGACCACCGTTTTCCACTGTACTTGTCATTCTCTGTACATCGCGAGTTAGAAGGGCTGGATGCAGTTATCCACAGAAGATGGCGTCCCTAGCTTTTATAAGCTTTACAGAAAAGCTTTAAATAATTTCCTTCTTTATTTCTATATCTAGCGAAGGGTGTCGAGCGGACAAACCCCTGCAGATCTATTTATAAGGAAACGTTGGTTGGAAATTGACCTAGAGGCTTGCTTTCTCTAGAATCCCCGGTCTCTTAAAACGGGGGCCATTCCGGCCCGTTGTGGACGAACCAGGTAACACGACAATGAAACGTACTTTCCAACCAAGCACTATCAAACGCGCTCGTACCCACGGCTTCCGTGCTCGCATGGCAACCAAAAACGGTCGCGCCGTCCTGTCGCGTCGTCGCGCCAAAGGTCGTGCGCGTCTGGCAGTTTGATAATCCGGCACTGGAGGTGAGTCAGGACTTCAGTCGGGAGAAGCGTTTGCTTACCCCCCGGCATTTCAAGGCAGTCTTTGACTCCCCTACCGGCAAGGTTCCGGGGAAAAATCTCCTGCTCCTTGCGCGCAACAACGATCTTGATCACCCCCGTCTCGGGCTGGTTATCGGGAAAAAGAGCGTAAAGCTCTCCGTCGAGCGCAATCGCCTCAAACGTCTGATGCGCGAATCGTTCCGTCTGAACCAGGAATCACTGGTCGGTTGGGACATTGTTATCGTCGCGCGCAAAGGTTTGGGGGACGTAGAAAACCCCGAATTGATTCAGCATTTCGGCAAACTCTGGAAGCGTCTGGCACGCAGCACGCCAGTACCAGCAGTCAAAACCGAAACTGTAGGGGTAGACAGTCCCGATGCGTAAACTGGCACTCGTTCCGATCCAGTTTTATCGCTATGCCATTAGTCCCTTGATGGCCAGTCACTGTCGTTTCTACCCCAGTTGTTCCTGCTACGCGTATGAAGCCATAGAAAATCATGGCCTTCTGCGCGGTGGCTGGCTGGCCTTTCGTCGTTTAGGTCGCTGTCATCCGTGGAATCCCGGTGGTTACGACCCGGTTCCACCTATCCCTACCTCCCGTTCTTCTTCGATGGCCGAGTAATCATGGATATCAAACGCACGATCCTGATCGTCGCCCTGGCAATCGTGTCCTACGTTATGGTTCTTAAATGGAACCAGGACTATGGCCAGGCTGCCCTGCCGACTCAGAATGTTGCTTCCAGTACTACCGCACCGGGTCTACCGGACACGGCGACTGGCAATAATGCTTCTGTCAGTGACGACATTCCACGCGCTGCAAGCGATACCAGCACTGCACCTGCCGAAACTCCGGTAGCTGTCAGTAAAGACCTCATCCAGATCAAAACGGATGTGCTCAACCTGGCAATCGATCCACAAGGTGGTGATGTTGCTCAGTTGACACTGCCGCTGTATCCACGTCGCCAGGATCATCCGGAAATTCCATTCCAGCTGTTCGATAACGGCAACGAGCGGACTTATCTGGCCCAAAGCGGTTTGATCGGCACTGATGGTCCGGACGCAAGTCCTACCGGTCGTCCGGTTTACGCCTCGGAGAAGAAGCTTTACCAACTGGCTGATGGCCAAGACCAATTGGTCGTGGACCTGAAGTTCAGCAAGGACGGCGTCAACTACATCAAGCGCTTCACCGTGAAACGCGGCTTGTACGACGTAACCGTTTCCTACTTGATCGATAACACCAGCGAAAAGCCTTGGTCGGGTGCAATGTTTGCCCAACTGAAGCGTGACGCCAGCTCCGATCCATCATCCAGCACTGCTACTGGCACCGCGACTTACCTGGGCGCCGCCCTGTGGACAAGTAACGAGCCGTACAAAAAAGTGTCGATGAAGGACATGGACAAGGCTCAGCTGAAAGAAACCGTTAACGGTGGCTGGGTTGCCTGGTTGCAACACTACTTCGTGACCGCGTGGATTCCGGCGAAGGGCGAAAACAATGTCGTCCAGACCCGTAAAGACAGCAAAGGCAACTACATCATCGGTTACACCGCGCCAGCTGTAAGCATTGCGCCGGGTGCCAAAGGTGAAGTCAGCGCCTTGCTGTACGCCGGTCCGAAAAGCCAGGCTGTGCTGAAAGAGTTGTCCCCAGGTCTGGAATTGACCGTCGACTACGGCATCCTGTGGTTCATCGCCCAGCCAATCTTCTGGTTGCTGCAACACATCCACGCGATTGTTGGTAACTGGGGCTGGTCGATCATCTTCCTGACCATGCTGATCAAAGGGCTTTTCTTCCCATTGTCGGCTGCCAGCTACAAATCCATGGCGCGCATGCGTGCAGTGGCACCGAAACTGGCTGCGCTGAAAGAGCAACATGGCGACGACCGGCAGAAAATGTCGCAAGCCATGATGGAGCTGTACAAGAAAGAGAAGATCAATCCACTGGGCGGCTGCTTGCCAATCCTCGTGCAGATGCCGGTTTTCCTTTCGCTGTACTGGGTTCTGCTCGAAAGCGTAGAAATGCGCCAAGCGCCATTCATGCTGTGGATAACTGACCTGTCGATCAAGGATCCGTTCTTCATCCTGCCGATCATCATGGGCGCAACCATGTTTATCCAGCAGCGCTTGAACCCGACTCCGCCGGATCCGATGCAGGCGAAAGTGATGAAAATGATGCCAATCATCTTCACCTTCTTCTTCCTGTGGTTCCCAGCTGGTCTGGTGCTGTACTGGGTGGTCAACAACGTGCTGTCCATCAGCCAACAGTGGTACATCACACGTAAGATCGAAGCCGCTACCAAGAATGCTGCTGCGTAACTTACTCTGTGGATAACCACTCAAAACGCCCCCTAGTGGGGCGTTTTGCTATCTGTCATTTTTGTCTGGATACCGGTTTATGAGCGTTCCTCGTGAAACCATCGCTGCCGTCGCCACCGCTCAAGGTCGCGGCGGTGTGGGCATCGTCCGTATTTCCGGGCCGCTGGCGAGCGTGGCGGCCAAAGCCATCAGCGGCCGCGAACTGAAACCGCGATACGCGCACTACGGCCCGTTCCTCAGTGAAGACGCCGAAGTATTGGACGAAGGCATCGCCCTGTATTTTCCCGGGCCGAACTCGTTTACCGGCGAAGACGTACTGGAACTTCAGGGCCACGGCGGCCCGATCGTCCTCGACATGCTGCTCAAGCGTTGCCTGGAATTGGGTTGCCGTTTGGCCCGGCCGGGCGAATTCAGCGAACGCGCGTTCCTCAACGACAAACTCGACCTCGCCCAGGCCGAGGCGATTGCCGATTTGATCGAGGCCAGTTCTGCACAGGCTGCGCGCAATGCCCTGCGTTCCTTGCAAGGGGCATTTTCCCAGCGTGTGCATAACCTCACCGAGCAATTGATCGGCCTGCGCATCTACGTCGAAGCCGCCATCGACTTCCCGGAAGAAGAAATCGACTTCCTCGCCGATGGCCACGTATTGAGCATGCTCGACAAAGTGCGCGACGAGTTATCCACAGTGCTGCGCGAAGCCGGGCAGGGCGCTTTGCTGCGCGACGGCATGAACGTGGTGATCGCCGGGCGGCCGAATGCCGGCAAATCCAGTTTGCTCAACGCGTTGGCCGGTAGAGAAGCTGCGATCGTTACCGAGATTGCCGGCACGACTCGCGACATTCTTCGCGAACATATCCACATTGATGGCATGCCGCTGCACGTGGTCGACACCGCTGGCCTGCGCGATACCGATGATCAGGTTGAAAAAATCGGCGTCGAGCGTGCGTTGAAAGCCATTGGCGAAGCAGATCGAGTGCTGCTGGTGGTCGACGCCACCGCGCCGGAAGCGCTGGACCCGTTTGCGCTGTGGCCGGAATTCCTCGAAACCCGCCCGGACCCGGCCAAAGTCACGCTGATCCGCAACAAGGCTGACCTGACCGGCGAAGCGATTGCCCTGGAAGTCAGCGACGATGGCCATGTCACCATCAGCCTCAGCGCCAAGTCGGCGGGCGAAGGCCTTGAGTTGCTGCGCGAGCACCTGAAGACCTGCATGGGCTACGAGCAGACCTCGGAAAGCAGCTTCAGCGCCCGCCGACGTCACTTGGAAGCGTTGCGCCATGCCAGCGCATCGCTTGAGCACGGCCGAGCGCAGCTGACCCTCGCGGGTGCTGGTGAGTTGTTGGCAGAGGATTTGCGCCAGGCGCAGCATTCGTTGGGCGAAATCACCGGGGCGTTCAGCTCCGATGATTTGCTCGGTCGGATCTTTTCCAGTTTTTGTATCGGTAAATAAACGCAGCGGGCTGTGGGTAACTTATCCACAGCCCTTTTTGCTTTTACCAGTTGTACGACACAGAACCTAACAAAGTTCGGCTTTCGCCCCAGTAGCAGCGTCCGGCGTCGTTACAGCCAGACACGTATTCCTTGTCGAACAGGTTTTTCGCATTCAGGTCGACGGTCCAGTTTCGATCGATCTGGTAACCGATCGCCGCGTCCACCAACGTCACGTCGCCGGCATCGAGCTTGCCGTAGAGAGTTGGCGCGGTGTAGGCAAACGCGCTGTCGAAGTACCGCACGCCGCCACCGACATACAGTCCCTTCAAACTGCTTTCGAGGAATCGGTACTTGGCCCAGACCGAGGCCTGATTGCGCGGCACGCCGGTCATTTGGTGATCCTTGACCAGTGACGTTGCCGAATCCTTGGTGATCCGCGCATCGGTGTAGGTGTAGGCCGCCGTCACGTTGAGGTTTGGCGTCAGGTTGCTGTTGAGCTCCAGCTCCACACCTTTGGCGCGGCTCTCGCCGACCTGGCGATAACTCGCGGTGGTCGCGTCGAAGTAGGTGTCATCCTTTTTGCGCAGGTCGTAGACCGAGGCGGTAAACGCGGTATCCCAGCCCGGCGGCTCGTACTTCAAACCGACTTCATATTGGCTGCTGGTGATCGGCTCCAGCGGCGCGCCGGAATTGGAGATCTGCTGCACCGGGACAAACGCGGTCGAGTAGCTCACGTACGGCGTCAGGCCGTTGTCGAACTGGTACATCACCCCGCCCTGATAGGTGAATTTCTTGTCCTCGGAACTGATGTTGCTGCCGCGCGCCACTTTGTCGCGGAAATCGCTGTCGACCCAATCCTGACGGCCACCGAGCAGGAACAACCAATGGTCGTACTTGCTCTGCACCTGTGCATAAACACCTTTCATCTGTTGCTCAAGCAAAGTGTTTTGCACCGCGATTGGCGTCGTCGGGTCGCGCAGGTACACCGGGTTGTAGACATCAATCGGCCCGACCAGCCCGGCGTTCCAATCCTGATTAAACGAAGTCCGGTCAAAACTGCCGCCGAACAACACGGTGTTTTGCAAACCGCCAACGTCGAATTTGCCTTCCAACTGGTTGTCCAGCGAGTAGACCATCGATTTGTTGAAGCGATCGTAGGCGGTCATGTTCAGTCGGGTGCCGAAACCGCCGTTGTTCAGGTTGCCCGGCCAGGTTTCGTGGCGGGTGATGCGCGACTGCATGTAGCGCGAGTTTTGCCGGAACTGCCAATCGTCGTTGAAGCTGTGGGTAAATTCATAACCCGTGCTCCAGGTCTCGCGCTCGAAGGTGTTCCAGTCAGGATCGCCGAGCATGGTGTCTTTGGATAACTTGCCGTTGGGGTTCGTCAGCAAAGTGCCGGCGGCAGGTAGGCCAAGTTCCATGTTGGTGTGGTCTTTCTGGTAGTTGGCCAACAGTGTCAGGGTGTTGTAGTCGTCGAAATTCAGGGTCAGCGACGGCGCGATGTAAATGCGATCGTCCGGCACATGGTCGGTTTGGGTCTCGGCGTTGCGGCCAAGCATGACGATGCGGCCGAGGATGTTGCCGTCATCGTCCAGCGGCCCGGAGACATCGACGCCCAATTGGCGGCGGTTGTTGGAGCCGTAACTCAGTTGCACTTCACCCTGAGGCGCTGCGGTAGGGCGCTTGCTCACCAGGTTGACCAGCCCGCCCGGCGCGTTCTCGCCGTACAGCAGCGAGGACGGGCCGCGGAAGATTTCCACGCGCTCGAGGCCGTAAGGTTCGGTGCTGGTGTCATACCGATTGCCCTGCACGCGTAGGCCATCGCGCAACAAGCCGTAGCCATAATCGGTGGCGTTGAAACCGCGGATGAAAAACAGATCACCGGCCAGACTGTCGCCAGCGGCAAAGGGTGGCGCGAAGATCCCCGGCACATAACCCAAAACATCTGTCAGCGTCTGCGACTTCTGATCCTTCATTCGTTGCGCGGTAACGACTGACACCGAACGCGGCGTTTCCGACAGCGGCGTACTGGTTTTCGTACCGACCCGACTGTTCGAAGCCTTGTAGCCAACGTCGGCGGCGTAATCCAGGTTCATCTCATTCTGTTCCACGCCGCTGATGTTGGTCTCCCCGAGCACCAACGGCCCCGACACCGGCACGGCTTGCAGAATATAGCTGCCCGGCGCCTGCGAAACGGCCTGCAAACCGGAGCCCTGCAGCAACATGGCGAAACCCTGTTCGACCGAATAGCTGCCGGCCAAGCCCTGACTGCGCAGCTGCGCGGTTTGCTGCGGCGAGAATGAGAGGATCACATTGGCTGCCGACGCGAACTGGCTCAACGCGTTGTCCAGCGGACCGGCCGCGATGGCATAGCGTTGCGTGACGCTGGCCGCAAGCGCAGGGCTGGTCGTCACCAGGCAACTGGCAGCGCTGGTCATCAACAAGCTGTAGGCAATGCAGTGGTGGGAAAAGCGCAGTCGGAACGTAGGAAGTCGCATGGATGGGTAAGCCCTGAAGGTGGCAAAGAGCCGCGTAGATCGCGATTACCTGTAGGGCCGTGTCAGGGCTGAAAAAGATAACCCCGCGCCAGATTTATTTTCCCGAGGATCAAACGGCCTGGCTGATCGACACCCAATAACGCGTGAAATAGCGCACGTTGATCGGCAGCGAAGCTTGCAGATTGGCCAGCACTGCATCGGTGGAATCGAGGCGAAAAGTCCCGGAAACCCGCAACTGCGCGGCACGTTCGTCACACTGCAGAACCCCGGAACGATAGCGCCCAAGCTCGCGGATGACCTCGCCCAGCGGCGTGTCCAGAACAATCAATTGGCCGTTGATCCACGCGGCTTCGGCCAATTTGTAGGGATGAATCGCACCGACGCGGTCGCTTTGAAAGTCCACGCCTTCGCCGGCGTTCAATACGCGCGGGCTGCTTTGCTGGTCATTGGGCTGAATGCTCACGCGATCTTCCAGCACACCGACCCGCGTTTTGGCGGATAGCTGATGCACCGAAAACCGCGTGCCCAACGCTTGAATCCGTCCTTCCTCGGTCTCGACGAAAAACGCTCGCGGGTCGCCGAGCTTGCCCGTGCGGACGAGGATTTCCCCCGAACGCAGACGAATCAGGCGTTGCTGGCCATCGAACAGCACATCGATGCCGGTGTTGGTGTTGAGGTGAATCTGGCTGCCGTCCGCCAATTCGATGCTGCGACGCTGGCCGACCTTGGTGGAATATTCGGCCCAGACATCGCCCAACGCCGTGTGTTTTTGCACATTCCAACCGACGTATCCGCTGCCAGCGAGGATCAGCAACAGCTTCAGCACCTGCCGGCGTTGTTGCGTCGAGGACAAGGCGCGGCGCGTCAGGTCTCGGGGCATTGCGCCCAAGTGCCGTTGCAGTTGCTCCATCTGATTCCATGCTGCGAGGTGCGCCGGATTGCTCTCGACCCACTGCTGCCAGGCCTGGCGTTGCGCGGGCGAGGGCGGTTCGCTCTGAAACTGCACGTACCAACTGGCCGCCGCTTCGAAGACTTTGCGATCAGGCGCGGCGGTCATTAAAGAGACGCCATGATCAAAGAGCATTCGGTAAGCGCGCGGATCATGTGCTTCTTCACCGTGGTCAGCGACACCTTCAGTTCACAGGCGATCTGTTGATAAGTCAGGCCTTCAATCTGCGACAGCATGAATATCCGCTGCGCCCGCGCGCCTAATCCCGCCAAGGCTTTATCCACAGCAACCAGGGTTTCGATGATCAACGCCTTGTCTTCTTCGCTGATTGCCGTGGCCTCGGGGCGGGCGGCCAGGGTTTCCAAGTAGGCGATTTCGATCGCCCGTCGACGGTAGCGATCAATCACTAGACCCCGGGCGATGGTGGCCAGATAGTCCCGAGGTTCACGAATCTGCAAGGCATTGCGCGAGCCGAGAATGCGCAGAAAGGTGTCATGCGCGACATCGGCCGCATCGCAGGTGTCATGCAACTTGCCCTTGAGCCACCCGTACAACCAGGAATGGTGCTGCTCATAGATCTGTTGAACGGCTGCCGTGTGGGAGGTTAAGGGCATAGAGAACAGGGCTTGTTAATGATAATGCCTATTATTAGCTTCTGTTACGTCTACTAACAATAGCCACCGTCCACCGCGTATCGGCTGTTTTCTCGCAGTTTTTTCCAAACGACGAAGGTCTGCCAGAGCCATCGGCTGGAATTTTGCTGTGTGGAATTCGAGCAAAAGCGACTTTCTGTGGATTAAGCCCTGTGAATAAGTGCCTCTAAGGGCAGTTGATAACAGGGCGTGAAAAATGAAGATAAACCCATCTGTGGATAACCACCCGTTTCATCCACAGGCTTACACCGGTTATCCAAGGGACTCATTGACACATGAACACAGGGTTTTGAATCTCTGTACATATTGAATATAAAGGCCTGTAGCGATCTATCCACAGAAAAGGTGCTCAGTAGAAATAAACATAAAAACAAAGATTTAATAAATTTCTCTCTTTTTAATTTCTATTAACCCGACTTCTCCACAGCTGGTTAAATTTTGTGCAAAGGGTTCTTTAGGAAGGGCGAAGTCCCTATACTTGCCGACCTGGTCCAGAAACCCGGGCTCAAACTATTCCTGAATTACCTACTTAAGCAGGCACGAGGTGCGTGGTGGATTTCCCTTCCCGTTTTGAAGTGATCGTCATCGGCGGCGGTCATGCCGGTACCGAGGCAGCACTGGCGTCAGCACGTATGGGGGCAAAAACCCTGTTGCTGACGCACAACGTGGAAACCCTCGGTGCCATGAGTTGCAACCCGGCCATTGGCGGGATCGGCAAAAGCCACTTGGTCAAGGAAATCGATGCCCTCGGCGGCGCGATGGCCATGGCCACCGACAAGGGTGGTATCCAGTTTCGCGTGTTGAACAGCCGCAAAGGCCCGGCCGTACGCGCCACTCGTGCTCAAGCCGACCGGGTTTTGTACAAGGCCGCTGTCCGCGAAGCCCTGGAAAACCAGCCGAACCTGTGGATATTTCAACAAGCCGCTGATGACCTGATCGTTGAACAGGAACACGTGCGCGGTGTTGTCACGCAAATGGGTCTGCGCTTCTTCGCCGATTCCGTGGTGTTGACCACTGGCACCTTCCTCGGTGGACTTATCCACATCGGCATGCAGAATTATTCCGGCGGTCGTGCCGGTGATCCGCCGTCGATTGCCCTGGCCCATCGTCTGCGTGAATTGCCACTGCGCGTCGGTCGTTTGAAAACCGGCACACCGCCGCGTATCGACGGCCGTTCGGTGGATTTCTCGGTGATGACCGAGCAAGCGGGCGACACGCCGATCCCGGTGATGTCGTTCATGGGTTCCAAAGAGCAGCACCCGAAACAGGTGAGCTGCTGGATTACCCACACCAACGCCCGAACTCACGAAATCATTGCGGCCAACCTCGACCGTTCGCCGATGTATTCCGATGCCGGTCTGATCGAAGGCATTGGCCCGCGTTATTGCCCGTCGATCGAAGACAAGATCCATCGCTTTGCCGACAAGGAAAGCCATCAGGTCTTCATCGAACCGGAAGGTTTGACCACCCACGAGCTGTACCCGAACGGGATTTCAACTTCCCTGCCGTTCGACGTGCAATTGCAGATCGTGCAATCGATCCGTGGCATGGAAAACGCGCACATTGTTCGCCCGGGTTACGCCATCGAGTACGACTACTTCGACCCGCGTGACCTGAAGTACAGCCTCGAAACCAAAGTCATCGGCGGTCTGTTTTTCGCCGGGCAAATCAACGGCACCACCGGTTACGAAGAAGCCGGCGCCCAAGGTTTGCTGGCCGGAGCCAACGCCGCGCTGCGTGCTCAGGGCAAAGACGCCTGGTGCCCGCGTCGCGATGAGGCGTACATCGGCGTGTTGGTCGATGACCTGATTACCCTGGGAACCCAGGAACCGTACCGGATGTTCACGTCCCGGGCCGAATACCGTTTGATCCTGCGCGAAGACAACGCCGATCTGCGCTTGACCGAAAAAGGTCGCGAGTTGGGTCTGGTCGATGACGCGCGTTGGGCGGCGTTCTGCAAGAAGCGCGAAAGCATTGATCTCGAAGAGCAGCGCCTGAAAAGTACCTGGGTTCGCCCGAACACCGAGCAGGGCGATGCGATTGCCGAAAAATTCGGTACGCCGCTGACCCACGAATACAACTTGCTCAACCTCTTGAGCCGTCCGGAAATCGACTACGCTGGTCTGATCGCCGTGACTGGCGGTGGCGCAGAAGATCCACAGGTCGCCGAGCAGGTCGAAATCAAGACCAAATATGCCGGTTACATTGATCGCCAGCAGGACGAAATCGTCCGTCTGCGTGCCAGTGAAAACACCAAACTGCCTGTGGATATCGATTACACGAACATCTCCGGTCTCTCCAAAGAGATCCAGAGCAAGCTCGGCGCGACCCGACCAGAAACTCTCGGCCAGGCCTCGCGTATCCCGGGCGTCACCCCGGCAGCCATTTCGCTGTTGATGATTCATTTGAAAAAACGCGGCGCGGGCCGTCAGTTGGAGCAAAGCGCTTGAGTTCGTTGGTCACCTCGCAACACGCAGAAGAGTTATCCACAGGTGCTCGCCAACTCGGTGTCACGCTGACCGAAACCCAGCACGCGTTGCTGCTGGGTTATCTGGCCCTGTTGATCAAATGGAACAAGGCCTACAACCTGACCGCCGTGCGCGATCCGGATGAAATGGTTTCGCGGCATTTGCTCGACAGCTTGAGCGTGATGGCGTTTGTGCAAAACGGTCGGTGGCTGGACGTTGGTAGCGGTGGCGGCATGCCCGGTATCCCGTTGGCTATCCTGTTTCCCGAGTCGCAGGTCACGTGCCTGGACAGCAATGGCAAGAAAACCCGCTTCCTGACCCAGGTCAAACTCGAACTCAAACTGGATAACCTGCAAGTTATCCACAGTCGCGTTGAAGCTTTCCAGCCAGAACAGCCTTTCAACGGGATCATTTCCCGGGCGTTCAGCAGCATGGAAAACTTCAGCAACTGGACGCGTCATCTCGGCGACCGCGATACGCGGTGGCTGGCAATGAAGGGCGTTCATCCCGCCGATGAGCTGGTAGCATTGCCGGCAGACTTCCACCTCGATAGCGAACACGCCCTGGCCGTACCCGGTTGCCAAGGCCAACGCCATCTGCTGATACTGCGCCGCACGGCATGATTGGGAACACAAGCAAGAATGGCTAAGGTATTCGCGATAGCGAACCAGAAGGGTGGTGTGGGCAAGACCACCACCTGCATCAACCTCGCAGCTTCCCTGGTCGCTACCAAGCGCCGGGTGCTGTTGATCGATCTTGATCCACAAGGCAACGCCACCATGGGTAGCGGTGTGGATAAACATGGCTTGGAAAACTCGGTCTACGACCTGTTGATCGGCGAATGCGATCTGGCTCAGGCCATGCATTACTCCGAGCACGGTGGTTACCAGTTGTTGCCGGCCAACCGCGATCTGACCGCGGCCGAAGTGGTGCTGCTGGAAATGCAGATGAAGGAAAGTCGTCTGCGCAGCGCGCTGGCGCCGATCCGCGAAAACTACGATTACATTCTGATCGACTGCCCACCGTCCCTGTCGATGCTGACATTGAACGCGCTGGTTGCGGCCGATGGGGTGATCATCCCGATGCAGTGCGAGTATTTCGCGCTCGAAGGGTTGAGCGACCTTGTGGATAACATCAAGCGCATCGCCGAACTGCTGAACCCGAACCTGAAAGTCGAAGGCCTGTTGCGGACCATGTACGACCCGCGCCTGAGCCTGATGAACGACGTTTCGGCGCAGCTCAAGGAACACTTTGGCGAGCAGCTCTACGACACGGTGATTCCGCGCAACATCCGCCTGGCCGAAGCGCCGAGTTATGGCATGCCGGCGCTGGCGTACGACAAATCATCGCGTGGCGCCATCGCTTACCTGGCTTTGGCCGGCGAGCTGGTGCGCCGTCAACGCAAAAACTCACGCACCGCCGCCGCTCAGGCAACTTAAGGAATCCCCATGGCCGTCAAGAAACGAGGTCTCGGACGTGGACTGGATGCACTGCTGAGTGGTCCGACTGTCAGCTCGCTCGAAGAGCAAGCGGTGCAGGCCGATCAGCGTGAGCTGCAGCATCTGCCGCTGGACCTGATCCAGCGTGGCAAGTATCAGCCGCGTCGCGACATGGACCCGCAGGCACTCGAAGAGCTGGCGCAGTCGATCAAGGCCCAAGGCGTGATGCAGCCCATTGTGGTGCGTCCGATCGGCAGCGGTCGTTTCGAAATCATTGCCGGTGAACGTCGCTGGCGCGCGAGCCAGCAGGCTGGCCAGGAAACCATCCCGGCGATGGTGCGCGATGTGCCGGATGAAACCGCGATCGCCATGGCGCTGATCGAAAACATTCAGCGCGAAGACCTCAATCCGATCGAAGAAGCCGTGGCCCTGCAGCGTTTGCAGCAGGAATTCCAGCTGACTCAGCAGCAAGTTGCAGAGGCCGTGGGCAAATCCCGGGTCACCGTGGCGAACCTGCTACGCTTGATCGCATTGCCGGAAGTCATCAAAACCATGCTCTCGCACGGTGACCTGGAAATGGGTCATGCACGTGCTTTGCTCGGTTTGCCGGAGGATCAACAGGTCGAAGGGGCGCGACACGTTGTCGCACGCGGGCTGACCGTGCGCCAAACCGAGGCACTGGTTCGCCAGTGGTTGAGCGGCAAACCGGAGCCGGTGGAAGCGGCAAAACCCGATCCGGATATCGCTCGACTCGAACAGCGCCTGGCCGAGCGCCTAGGCTCTGCGGTGCAGATCCGTCATGGAAAGAAGGGTAAAGGGCAGTTGGTGATTGGTTATAACTCTCTCGACGAGCTTCAAGGCGTGCTTGCGCACATCCGCTGAAACATTTCCTCATGTAGCGCGCAGTCGGAAATCACTACCTGACAGTTGAATAGGGGCTGAACCGCCCCTATACTCTGCGCGCATTTTGTCGGCACAAATTATGCCAAGTTACTGAATTCTGGCAGCCGACCATTGGGGAGTAAAAGTGATGGAAACCCGCACGCCAAACCGCTTGCCGTTCCATCGCCTGGCAGTTTTTCCGGTGTTAATGGCTCAATTTATCGTTTTGCTCATTGCCGCTCTGGCGCTCTGGCAATGGTATGGAGTCGTTGCCGGGTACTCAGGTCTTTGCGGAGGCCTGATAGCCTTGTTACCCAATGTTTATTTCGCTCACAGGGCATTTCGGTTTTCCGGCGCCCGAGCAGCTCAAGCCATCGTCCGGTCTTTTTATGCTGGCGAGGCGGGCAAATTAATTCTGACGGCAGTGCTCTTTGCATTGACGTTTGCAGGTGTGAAGCCATTGGCGCCGTTAGCTGTATTCGGCGTCTTCGTGTTGACCCAACTGGTCAGCTGGTTCGCGCCCCTGCTGATGAGAACAAGACTTTCGAGACCTTAGGGCGTTTGAGGCAACCATGGCAGAGACAACCGCTTCGGGCTATATCCAGCACCACTTGCAGAACCTGACCTTCGGTCAGCATCCTACCGGCGGCTGGGGCTTTGCCCACACCGCAGCAGAAGCCAAGGAAATGGGCTTCTGGGCTTTCCACGTCGATACTCTCGGCTGGTCGGTCGCATTGGGTCTGATCTTCGTTCTGATTTTCCGCATGGCGGCAAAGAAGGCGACTTCGGGTCAACCGGGTGCTTTGCAGAACTTCGTTGAAGTATTGGTCGAATTCGTCGATGGCAGCGTGAAAGACAGCTTCCATGGTCGTAGCCCGGTGATTGCACCGCTGGCACTGACTATCTTCGTCTGGGTGTTCCTGATGAACGCCGTCGACCTGGTACCGGTCGACTGGATTCCTCAGCTGGCCATCCTGATCACCGGTGATGCGCACATTCCATTCCGTGCCGTATCGACCACTGACCCGAACGCTACCCTGGGCATGGCCCTGTCGGTGTTCGCGCTGATCATTTTCTACAGCATCAAGGTCAAGGGCATCGGCGGCTTCATCGGCGAACTGACCCTGCACCCTTTCGGCAGCAAGAACATCTTCGTTCAAGCCCTGCTGATCCCGGTGAACTTCCTGCTGGAGTTCGTGACACTGATCGCCAAGCCGATTTCGTTGGCACTGCGTCTGTTCGGCAACATGTACGCCGGCGAACTGGTCTTCATTCTGATTGCTGTGATGTTCGGCAGCGGTCTGCTCTGGCTTAGCGGCCTGGGCGTAGTTCTGCAGTGGGCGTGGGCTGTGTTCCACATCCTGATCATCACCCTGCAGGCGTTTATCTTCATGATGCTGACCATCGTCTACCTGTCGATGGCGCACGAAGAGAACCATTAAGACCAGTCTCGACTAGTCTGATGTCCCACCCGGTCAAACGGGTGGGTGCCCGAACAGGGCTTATGAAACGATTTGTTTTACCGCTTTAAAATCTAAAAAACCTAAACCATACGACGTAAAAGTCGGGAGGAAAGATGGAAACTGTAGTTGGTCTAACCGCTATCGCTGTTGCACTGTTGATCGGCCTGGGTGCACTGGGTACCGCAATTGGTTTCGGCCTGTTGGGCGGCAAGTTCCTGGAAGGCGCAGCGCGTCAGCCAGAAATGGTTCCAATGCTGCAAGTCAAAATGTTCATCGTTGCCGGTCTGCTCGACGCCGTAACCATGATCGGTGTTGGTATCGCTCTGTTCTTCACCTTCGCGAACCCATTCGTTGGTCAACTCGCTGGCTAATCACTCGAACCTTCGAGTGATTGGTTTGATGTGCAACGAACGAGCGAGGTGTTGGCGTGAACATTAATGCAACCCTGATTGGCCAGTCCGTTGCGTTCTTCATTTTTGTACTGTTTTGCATGAAGTTCGTGTGGCCTCCGGTCATCGCGGCTTTGCACGAACGTCAGAAGAAGATCGCGGATGGACTGGACGCTGCCGCCCGAGCAGCTCGCGACCTGGAGCTGGCCCAAGATAAAGCGGGTCAGCAACTGCGCGAAGCGAAAGCTCAGGCAGCCGAAATCATTGAGCAAGCCAAGAAACGCGGTAACCAGATTGTTGAAGAGGCTGTTGAAAAAGCCCGTATCGACGCTGACCGTGTGAAGGTTCAGGCTCAGGCCGAGATCGAACAGGAACTGAACAGTGTCAAAGACGCGCTGCGTGCCCAATTGGGTGCACTGGCGGTCGGCGGCGCAGAGAAGATCCTGGGTGCCACAATCGATCAAAACGCGCACGCGGAGCTGGTAAACAAACTGGCTGCTGAAATTTAAGCGAGGGCGATCATGGCAGAATTGACCACGTTGGCCCGACCTTACGCTAAGGCAGCCTTCGAGCACGCCCAGGCCCACCAGCAACTGGCCTCTTGGTCAGCCATGCTCGGCCTGGCTGCAGCAGTGTCGCAAGACGACACTATGCAGCGCGTGCTCAAGGCCCCGCGACTGACGAGCGCAGACAAGGCCGCCACGTTTATTGACGTGTGCGGCGACAAGTTTGATGTGAAGGCACAGAACTTCATCAACGTCGTTGCCGAAAACGACCGTCTCCCGCTTTTGCCGGAGATATCCGCTCTGTTCGACCTGTACAAGGCCGAACAAGAGAAATCGGTAGACGTTGAAGTGACCAGTGCTTTTGCATTGAACCAAGAACAGCAAGACAAACTCGCCAAGGTTCTCAGTGCACGACTCAACCGGGAAGTGCGCCTGCAAGTCGAGGAAGACAAATCCCTTATCGGGGGCATTGTCATCCGCGCCGGCGACCTGGTTATCGATGGCTCGGTTCGCGGAAAACTCGCAAACCTTGCCGAAGCATTGAAATCTTGAGTTTGAAGGGGCAGCAGAGCAATGCAGCAACTCAATCCTTCCGAAATAAGTGAAATTATCAAGGGCCGCATCGACAAGCTCGATGTGACCTCCCAAGCCCGTAACGAAGGCACAGTCGTCAGCGTATCTGACGGTATCGTGCGGATTCACGGTCTGGCCGACGTAATGTACGGCGAGATGATCGAGTTTCCGGGCGGCGTCTTCGGTATGGCTCTCAACCTCGAGCAAGACTCTGTAGGTGCCGTAGTTTTGGGCTCCTACCAGTCTCTGGCTGAAGGCATGAGCGCCAAGTGCACCGGTCGCATCCTCGAAGTTCCGGTTGGTAAGGAACTGCTGGGTCGCGTAGTCGACGCACTGGGTAACCCTGTTGACGGCAAAGGTCCACTGGGCAACACCGAGACCGACGCGGTCGAGAAAGTTGCTCCAGGCGTGATCTGGCGTAAGTCGGTAGACCAGCCTGTACAGACTGGCTACAAGGCTGTCGATGCCATGATCCCTGTCGGCCGTGGCCAGCGTGAGCTGATCATCGGTGACCGTCAGATCGGTAAAACCGCTCTGGCGATCGACGCGATCATCAACCAGAAAAACAGCGGTATTTTCTGCGTTTACGTAGCGATCGGTCAGAAGCAATCGACCATCGCCAACGTGGTTCGCAAGCTGGAAGAAAACGGCGCACTGGCTAACACCATTGTTGTCGCGGCGAGCGCTTCGGAATCTGCAGCACTGCAATTCCTGGCACCGTACTCCGGTTGCACCATGGGTGAATTCTTCCGCGACCGCGGTGAAGACGCGCTGATCGTTTATGACGATCTGTCCAAGCAAGCAGTGGCTTACCGCCAGATTTCCCTGCTGCTGCGCCGTCCACCAGGCCGTGAAGCTTACCCAGGCGACGTGTTCTATCTCCACTCCCGTCTGCTGGAGCGCGCATCCCGCGTTTCGGAAGAATACGTAGAGAAGTTCACCAACGGCGCAGTGACCGGCAAAACCGGTTCCCTGACCGCACTGCCGATCATCGAAACCCAGGCTGGCGACGTTTCCGCGTTCGTTCCGACCAACGTGATTTCCATCACCGACGGTCAGATCTTCCTGGAATCGGCCATGTTCAACTCCGGGATCCGTCCTGCAGTGAACGCCGGTGTTTCGGTATCCCGTGTGGGTGGTGCCGCTCAGACCAAGATCATCAAGAAGCTCTCCGGTGGTATCCGTACCGCTCTGGCTCAGTACCGTGAACTGGCGGCATTCGCCCAGTTCGCTTCTGACCTGGACGAAGCGACCCGTAAGCAACTTGAGCATGGTCAGCGCGTTACCGAGCTGATGAAGCAGAAGCAATACGCACCAATGTCGATCGCTGACATGGCGCTGTCGCTGTATGCCGCTGAGCGTGGGTTCCTGACTGACATTGAAATCGCCAAGATCGGCAGCTTCGAACAAGCGCTGATTGCTTTCTTCAACCGCGATCACGCCGATTTGATGGCCAAGATCAACGTTAAGGGTGACTTCAATGACGAAATCGACGCTGGCATGAAAGCCGGTATCGAGAAGTTCAAGGCCACCCAAACCTGGTAAGCCGCAGCGGGAGCCGCAAGGCTCCCGCTTGCTAACCTGATAGGTGTTACATGGCAGGCGCAAAAGAGATTCGCAGTAAGATTGCGAGCATCAAAAGCACGCAAAAGATTACCAGCGCCATGGAAAAAGTGGCGGTCAGTAAAATGCGCAAGGCACAAATGCGCATGGCTGCTAGCCGTCCTTACGCGGAGCGCATCCGCCAGGTTATTGGTCATTTGGCCAACGCCAACCCGGAATATCGCCACCCGTTCATGATCGACCGCGCCATCAAGCGCGTGGGTTATGTCGTGGTGAGCAGTGACCGTGGTTTGTGTGGTGGCTTGAACACCAACCTGTTCAAGGCCCTGGTCAAGGACATGGCGGTAAACCGTGAAAACGGCGTCGAGATCGATCTGTGTGTTGTTGGTAGCAAGGGTGCGGCTTTCTTCCGTAACTTCGGCGGTAACGTCGTAGCAGCTATCAGCCACCTGGGTGAAGAACCGTCGATCAATGACCTGATCGGCAGCGTCAAGGTGATGCTGGATGCCTACCTCGATGGTCGTATCGACCGTCTGAGCGTTGTGTCCAACAAGTTCATCAACACCATGACGCAACAGCCTACCGTGGAGCAGTTGATTCCATTGGTGGCAACCCCGGATCAAAACCTCAAGCACCACTGGGATTATCTGTACGAACCGGACGCCAAAGAGCTGCTTGACGGCTTGATGGTCCGTTACGTGGAGTCGCAGGTCTACCAGGCGGTGGTCGAGAACAACGCGGCTGAACAAGCTGCGCGGATGATCGCGATGAAGAACGCTACCGACAACGCCGGTGATTTGATCAGCGATTTGCAGCTGATCTACAACAAGGCGCGTCAGGCTGCGATCACCCAAGAGATCTCGGAAATCGTCGGCGGCGCTGCCGCGGTTTAACGGTTCAAATATTCAGAGGATCCAGCTATGAGTAGCGGACGTATCGTTCAAATCATCGGCGCCGTTATCGACGTGGAATTTCCACGCGACAGCGTACCGAGCATCTACAACGCGCTGAAAGTTGTAAGCGCGGCTGAAACCACCCTGGAAGTTCAGCAGCAGCTGGGCGACGGCGTGGTTCGTACCATTGCGATGGGTTCCACCGAGGGCTTGAAGCGCGGTCTGGAAGTTACCGACTCTGGCGCAGCCATCTCCGTACCGGTCGGTAAAGCGACCCTGGGCCGGATCATGGACGTTCTGGGTAACCCGATCGACGAAGCTGGCCCGATCGACACCGAAGAGCGCTGGGGCATTCACCGTCCTGCGCCATCCTTCGCTGAACAAGCAGGCGGCAACGACCTGCTGGAAACCGGGATCAAGGTAATCGACCTGGTTTGCCCGTTCGCCAAGGGCGGTAAAGTTGGTCTGTTCGGTGGTGCCGGTGTAGGCAAAACCGTAAACATGATGGAACTGATCCGTAACATCGCCATCGAGCACAGCGGTTATTCCGTGTTCGCCGGTGTGGGTGAGCGTACTCGTGAGGGTAACGACTTCTACCACGAGATGAAGGATTCCAACGTTCTGGACAAAGTGGCACTGGTTTACGGTCAGATGAACGAGCCGCCGGGTAACCGTCTGCGCGTAGCACTGACCGGCCTGACCATGGCCGAGAAGTTCCGTGACGAAGGTAACGACGTTCTGCTGTTCGTCGACAACATCTATCGTTACACCCTGGCCGGTACTGAAGTATCCGCACTGCTGGGCCGTATGCCTTCCGCAGTAGGTTACCAGCCGACCCTGGCCGAAGAGATGGGTACTCTGCAAGAGCGCATCACTTCGACCAAAAACGGTTCGATCACCTCGATCCAAGCGGTATACGTACCTGCGGATGACTTGACTGACCCGTCGCCAGCGACCACTTTCGCCCACTTGGACGCCACCGTCGTTCTGTCCCGTGACATCGCTTCCCTGGGTATCTACCCAGCGGTCGATCCACTCGACTCGACTTCGCGCCAGCTGGACCCGAACGTGATCGGCCAGGACCACTACGACACCGCTCGCGGCGTCCAGTATGTTCTGCAGCGTTACAAAGAACTGAAGGACATCATTGCGATCCTGGGTATGGACGAGCTGTCGGAAGCCGACAAGCAGTTGGTAAACCGTGCTCGTAAGATCCAGCGTTTCTTGTCGCAGCCGTTCTTCGTGGCTGAAGTCTTCACCGGTGCATCGGGTAAATACGTTTCCCTGAAAGACACCATTGCAGGCTTCAAAGGCATCCTCAACGGTGACTACGACCACCTGCCAGAACAAGCGTTCTACATGGTCGGCGGCATCGAAGAAGCGATCGAGAAAGCCAAAAAACTGTAACCCTGGCGCCCGGCAACGGGCGCACATTAGGTTGAGGCAATCAGATGGCTATGACAGTCCATTGCGATATCGTCAGCGCGGAAGGGGAAATCTTCTCCGGTCTGGTCGAGATGGTGATTGCGCACGGTGCACTCGGTGATCTTGGTATCGCCATGGGTCACGCGCCGTTGCTCACCAATCTCAAACCAGGTCCGATTCGCCTGATCAAGCAGGGCGGGGAAGAGGAGGTGTTCTACATCTCCGGCGGTTTCCTCGAGGTTCAGCCGAACAAGGTCGAAGTACTTGCCGATACCGTGCAACGTGCTGCTGATCTGGATGAAGCTTCTGCTCAGCAAGCCGTCAAGGCTGCCGAGAAAGCCTTGCATGAACGTGGCGCCGAGTTCGATTACGGTTCTGCTGCTGCACGTCTGGCCGAGGCGACAGCTCAGCTGCGCACCGTTCAGCAGATCCGCAAGAAGTTCGGCCACTAACAGGCCATCACTTGTTGCGCGATTGATTAAAAAGGGTAGCCTCGGCTACCCTTTTTTCTTTTCCGATTTTCATCACCTGGTCGCAGTTGCTGACCACCCAGGAATGGTAGCCAGTCATGTCTCTAGAAATCGTTATCCTCGCTGCCGGCCAAGGCACTCGCATGCGTTCGGCGTTGCCCAAGGTTCTGCACCCGATTGCCGGCAACTCGATGCTTGGCCATGTTATCCACAGCGCCCGGCAACTCGACCCACAGCGCATTCACGTAGTGATCGGCCACGGCGCCGACGCTGTGCGCGATCGCCTGGCGGCGGATGATCTGAATTTCGTCCTGCAAGACAAGCAACTGGGCACCGGGCATGCCGTGGCGCAGGCCGTTCCTTTCATCAAGTCCGATACCGTGCTGATCCTTTACGGTGATGTGCCGCTGATCGAAGTGGAAACCCTGCAACGCCTGCTGAAAAAAGTCGAGCCGCAGCAACTGGGCCTGCTCACCGTTGAACTGGACGACCCGACTGGTTACGGGCGCATCGTGCGTGACGCCGACGGCAAGGTTACCGCCATCGTCGAGCAGAAAGACGCCAACGACGCCCAGCGCGCAATCACCGAAGGCAACACCGGCATTCTGGCCGTGCCGTTCGAGCGTTTGGGCGACTGGATGAGCCGTCTCTCCAACAACAACGCGCAAGGCGAGTATTACCTGACTGACGTGATTGCGATGGCAGTCAGCGATGGTCTGGTGGTGGCCACCGAACAGCCGCACGACGCCATGGAAGTGCAGGGCGCCAACGATCGCAAGCAGCTTTCCGAGCTCGAGCGTCACTACCAACTGCGCGCCGGCCGTCGTTTGATGGCGCAAGGCGTCACGCTTCGCGACCCGGCACGCTTCGATGTACGCGGTGAAGTCAGCGTCGGTCGCGACGTACTGATCGACATCAACGTGATCCTCGAAGGCAAAGTCGTCATCGAAGATGACGTGGTCATCGGTCCGAACTGCGTGATCAAGGACAGCACCCTGCGCAAAGGCGTGGTGATCAAGGCCAACAGTCACATTGAAGGCGCGATTCTCGGCGAGGGCAGCGATGCTGGTCCGTTCGCGCGTCTGCGTCCGGGCACCGTGCTCGAAGCGCGCGCGCATGTGGGTAACTTCGTCGAACTGAAAAACGCCCATCTGGGCGAAGGCGCCAAGGCCGGTCACCTGACTTACCTGGGCGACGCCGAAGTCGGCGCGCGCACCAACATCGGCGCGGGCACCATCACTTGCAACTACGATGGCGCGAACAAGTGGAAAACCGTGTTGGGTGAAGACGTGTTCATCGGCTCCAACAATTCGCTGGTCGCGCCTGTGGATATCTCCAGCGGCGCAACCACGGCGGCCGGTTCGACCATTACGCAAAATGTGGATAACGCTCAATTGGCGGTCGGTCGCGCACGTCAGCGCAACATCGATGGCTGGAAGCGTCCGGAGAAAATCAAAAAGAGCTGAGTTATCCACAGCTCAGGTTTTATCCCCCGCTGAAATAACCTCGAAGAAACAGCTGGCTAACAGTCGAGTGGCACATGCCACTCGGCTTCCAGCGGTGTCACCGGTAACCCGCGTGCAGCGATTTTATACAGCACGCGCAGGCCGCCATTCGATCGCTGCAACAGCCGCGTCGACCCGATAATCCACGCCACCCCGGCGTGCGAGACCTTTACAGGTCTGGTTGGATTTTTATGGACGTTGTGCAACGTCAATAACGCCAATCCGATGTTCCACAACATGAAACGCCGAATGCCCGCATGCCTGCCAGGGATGAGCAGCGCGTAGTCCAGTGCCCGTTGCAAATGCGAGTGGGCGGTACCGATCAGCTCATCAACCGCCTGCGCGTAGACCATTTCATTGGGTGCGGATTGCACTTGCGCCAACTCGACGCCGTGCCTGGCCAGCAAGTCTTGCGGCAGCCAACTGATCCCGCGTTTACGGTCGTCCGCCTGATCCTTGAGGATATTGGCCAATTGCAAACCCATGCCGAACGACAGGGCCAAGTGATGCAGCTTGGTTTTGTGCGCTAACAGCGTCGGGTCGTAATCGATGAACAGATCGGTCAGCAGCGTTCCGACAACGCCGGCCACGCAATAACAATAACGGTCGAGTTGCTGGTGAGTGGCCAAGCCCTGAACCCCGGCATTCTCCTGAAACTCGCTCATGCCTTCGGTCATCACCTTCACGCAATCAAAGATCGCCGCGCGATGCGAAGCCTTCAGGCTGTGGAACAAGCTCAACACCTCAGGCAGGTGCCGGACCAGATCGCGTTCAGCCAGCGGCGTCTGTTCTGTCAGTTGCTCGCTTAAGTCTTCGCTGAAACGCCGGGCCTCCGCGCCACCGGCTAACGCATTGAGGAACCCGTCTTCGTAATGGTGTTTCTGCCGAACGCTGAGCCCAGGCTCGTCTTCGATGGTGTCGGCAATCCGGCACAGCAAATACGCATTGGCGACAGCGGGGTAGAGCTCGGCGGGCAGTTGCGGGATGGTCAGGGCAAAGGTGCGCGACACTTGCGTGAGGATTTGATCCTGGTAAACCACCGGATCAATCTGCAAACCGGCTTGTGCGCGGGATTTCCAGTGTTCGAGCGCGCACGCCGGGGCCAGCAGGATGGTCTTGAACCACACGGTAAACGCTTGCGGCTCGGCGTCGATCCAGCGCAGTAATTCCGCGGTTTCGATCCAGCGCGCCTGCGCCGCTTCTTCGGGATTGAGCTGCAGTTCACCGTCAAAGCGGCCGATGTAAATGTGATCGAACTCGTGCTCGATCAGATCGCCCGGCACTTCAGCCTTGTAGATCAGGGTCGTGACTTCCTCCAGCACGCAATCAAAACCCATCTCCTCGCCGAGCCGGCGATGCGCCGCTTGCGCGGTGGTTTCGCCCGGGCGCGGATGGCCACAGCATGAATTGGTCCACAGCCCGGCCGAGTGATATTTGCTCTGCGCGCGTTGTTGCAGAAGCAAACGCCCGTGGCGGTCGAAGATGAACAGCGAAAACGCGCGATGCATCAGCCCTTCACGGTGAATTGCCATTTTGTGGCCAGTGCCGATTTGCTGATCGTTCTGATCCACCAGTATCAGGGACTCTTCCATGGCTTCAATCCACCTCAAACGCTGAAATCCGGGCCAGCAGCACGCGGTCGCGAGCGGGAGCCAATAACGTGCAGTACAACCCATCGCCGCAGGTCTGCCAATCTTAAACGGCGCTTGACGAAGTTTCGCCAATAGGTTTTGATTGCTTCCGTTATCTTTCGAATCGAAACTTAGTAGCCAATGTCCAAGCGCAATACACCTCAACGTCGCCACAACATCCTCGCCTTGCTCAATGAGCAGGGCGAAGTCAGTGTCGACGAGTTGGCCAAGCGTTTCGAAACCTCGGAAGTGACGGTTCGCAAAGACCTCGCCGCCCTTGAAAGCCATGGGCTGCTACTGCGCCGTTACGGTGGCGCGGTGACGATGCCACAGGAATTGGTGGCGGATCTCGGTCAACCGATTTCCAAATACAAACAAGCCATCGCTCGCGCCGCTGTCACGCGGATTCGCGAGCATGCGCGAATCATCATCGACAGCGGCAGCACCACCGCCGCGATGATCCCGGAACTGGGGCAACAACCCGGTCTGGTGGTGATGACCAACTCCCTCAACGTGGCCAGCGCTTTGAGCGATCTGGAGCACGAGCCGGTGCTGTTGATGACCGGCGGCACGTGGGACCCGCATTCCGAGTCCTTTCAGGGGCAGGTGGCGGAGCAGGTACTACGCTCTTACGATTTCGACCAGTTGTTCATCGGTGCCGATGGCATCGATCTGGTCCGCGGCACCACGACCTTCAACGAACTGCTGGGTTTGAGCCGCGTCATGGCTGAAGTCGCCCGCGAAGTGGTGGTGATGGTCGAGGCCGACAAGATCGGCCGCAAGATTCCCAACCTGGAGCTGCCCTGGAGCAGCGTCCATACCCTTATTACCGATGATCGCCTGCCGCAAGAGGCACGGGATCAGATACAGGCTCGCGGAATCAATTTGATCCTCGCGGCTGTCAGTCAGGAGAAATAACATGTGTGGCATTGTCGGCGCAGTCGCTGAACGTAACATCACCGCCATCCTCGTCGAAGGCCTCAAGCGCCTCGAATACCGTGGTTATGACAGCGCCGGTGTGGCGGTCTTCACCAACGACGGGATCCTTGATCGCGTGCGCCGTCCGGGCAAGGTCAGCGAGCTCGATATGGCGCTGGAAGCGGCGCCTTTGGTCGGTCGTCTGGGCATCGCCCACACCCGTTGGGCCACCCACGGCGCGCCGTGCGAACGCAACGCGCACCCGCATTTCTCCGGGCAGAACCTGGCGGTCGTGCACAACGGCATCATCGAGAACCACGAAGCCCTGCGCGAACTATTGAAGGCGCAGGGTTACGTGTTCTCCTCGGACACCGACACCGAAGTCATCTCGCACTTGCTGGCGCACAAGCTCAAGGATCTGCCGGATCTGGCCACCGCACTCAAAGCCACCGTCAAAGAACTGCACGGCGCTTACGGTTTGGCAGTGATCAGTGCTGATCAGCCAGACCGTCTGGTCGCAGCACGCAGCGGCAGCCCGCTGGTGATTGGCTTGGGCATGGGCGAAAACTTCCTCGCTTCCGACCAATTGGCGCTGCGTCAGGTGACTGACCGCTTCATGTACTTGGAAGAAGGCGATATCGCCGAGATTCGCCGCGACAGCGTGCAGATCTGGGACCTAGACGGTCAACTCGTCGAGCGCGAAACCGTGCAGTACGGCGACAACGCTGAATCCGCCGAAAAAGGCGAGTTCCGTCACTACATGCTCAAGGAAATCCACGAGCAGCCTTCGGTCGTGCAACGCACGCTGGAAGGTCGCCTGAGCCAGCAACAAGTATTGGTAGAAGCGTTCGGCCCGGAAGCGCCGGAGTTGTTCGCCAAAGTGCGCAATGTGCAGATCGTTGCCTGCGGCACCAGCTACCACGCCGGTATGGTCGCGCGTTACTGGCTCGAAGAACTGGCCGGCATCCCGTGCCAGGTCGAAGTCGCCAGTGAATTCCGCTACCGCAAAGTAGTGGTGCAGCCCGACTCGCTGTTCGTGACCATTTCGCAGTCCGGCGAAACCGCCGACACCCTGGCCGCGTTGCGCAACGCCAAGGAACTGGGTTTCCTCGCCAGCCTGGCAATCTGCAACGTCGGCATCAGCTCGCTGGTGCGTGAATCCGACCTGACCCTGCTGACCCAGGCTGGCCGCGAAATCGGCGTGGCTTCGACCAAAGCCTTCACCACCCAGCTCGTCGGCCTGCTGTTGCTGACCCTGTCCCTCGGCCAAGTGCGCGGCACCCTGGCGGCGGGCATGGAAGCAACGTTGGTGGAAGAACTGCGTCGCCTGCCGACCCGTCTCGGCGAAGCCCTGGCGATGGACAGCACCGTGGAAAAAATCGCCGAACTGTTCGCCGACAAGAACCACACCCTGTTCCTTGGCCGTGGCGCGCAATACCCGGTCGCGATGGAAGGTGCCTTGAAGCTCAAGGAAATCTCCTACATCCACGCCGAAGCCTACCCGGCCGGCGAACTGAAACACGGCCCGTTGGCGCTGGTCGACAACGACATGCCAGTGGTCACGGTGGCGCCGAACAACGAACTGCTGGAGAAGCTCAAATCCAACCTCCAGGAAGTCCGCGCGCGTGGCGGCGAGCTGATCGTCTTCGCTGACGAAAAGGCTGGCATGAGCAACGGCGAAGGCACCCACGTGGTGCAGATGCCGCACATCCACGACATCCTGTCGCCAATCCTCTACACCATCCCGTTGCAGTTGTTGTCGTACTACGTGGCGGTGTTGAAAGGTACAGATGTCGATCAGCCGCGTAACTTGGCCAAGTCGGTGACTGTGGAATAAGTTATCCACAGCTGATGCCGAAACAAAAAAAACCGCAGCGTTGGCTGCGGTTTTTTTTGCTGTGAAATCCAGGTGTGAGCTACCTCAAGTCCACCAATACCGAACCAGATGAAAGAAGATCGGTGCCGCGAAACACACCGAGTCCAGCCGATCCAGCATCCCGCCGTGACCTTCGCAGTCATGTGTCAGGACGGAGGGCATCTCCTTGACTACGAATCGTGATTACTCCAAGGCTACCTAGTGTTCGACAATCTCAATCCAGTCCACTGATTATGATTTTTTAAAGATTTCCTGAGCGTCACAATCTCTGCGTAGGACCCTTCCCGTGCCCATCAAAGAGATGATGCTTCGCCATCACAAGTGATTTCCGTATATGGCAGAAGACATCACGGAGCTTCGTCTTGGAGGGATCATTGAATTTCGTGAGCTTTCATTTAGAGCTTAGCGGGTTCTACGAGTCGTCAGACCTACGGATCCTCAAGCTGAGATTCACGTTGAAGGCGCGCTTTCGTAGTTGAAGTAATTATGCAAGTTAGGGTAATGTCAGAAAGCCAGCCTCCAAGCACACTGCATAGGAGTTTGCAATTTATAGGGAATTCGTATGACAGATAATATTCTCTCCAAAGATAGCGCTATGAATGACGAAGATAAAACGAGAATATCAAGCTTATGGGAAACGTTGAAAAGATATGACGTCTATATAGGCAGCGTTAATTTCAAAAGCGGCTTGCTAGCGTCCTTCAATGTGGCAGTATTTGGTGGGATTTTATTAAAGATAGAAACCGTGAATATTTACAATGGTTTATACAAATGGGTCATTCTAGCTCTTCTGGTTACTGTTTTCATAAGTACGAGCGTTGCGTTATATTGGGTAATAAAAAGCATTTGGCCAAACTTAACCAGCGCCAGTAATGCTAAGCCAGTTGATCCTTCTATGATATTCTTTGGTTCCGTTGCGAATAATTTTTCGGTCGAAAGCTTTAAGTCCACCATGGCTGAGAGATCGAGCAAGGAAATCGAAAGAGACCTCTGTGTTCAGATCCATGAAGTGGCAACCATAACTCAGCTAAAATTCCAACTTATAGCTAAGTCGACGTTGTTCTCAAAAATAACTATAATCTCACTTGTAGCGCTTGCTATTGCAACTTGCCTACACCACTTTGGAGTTGCGCTATGTCAGGGATGAAAGACGTTTTTGGCGATGTATTCTCAAACTCGAGAACTCATAAATCTTTTGATCGGAGTTTAAATGATGCAGCTTTAGGAGGATTGGAAAACTACGTTACTGAATCAATATCTGCAGGCAATAATTTTCCGATTCGCGATTTTGATGTTAACGAAAAAATTCGTGAACTCTTTGGGAAGCGGATATTGAGCAAAACAAAAATAGGCGGACACCCCGATTTTGACGAATTAGCGAAGAGCAAATCTATTTCTAATGGATACGTCACCACGTTGTTTATGGATATAAAAGGGTCTACTCGGCTGGGCGTTATATATGATTTGGAGAAAGTTTTTTTCTATAAAAATACGATTATCAAGTGTGCAATAGAATGCATTCAGGCTTTTGATGGACATGTACATAGAATTATGGGAGATGCGGTTTTAGCCTTTTTTCGAAGCGACGGCAGTAGCCCCCGAGATTCAGCAATAGACGCTATTAACTGCGGAACATACCTTGTCCAATTCATGAAAGATATCGTTCAGCCCGAAATTCAAAATTTTGGACTAGACGAAGATATTGGTATACGTATCGGTATCGATTACGGACCGCACGATAAAGTGCTCTGGGGAATGTATGGTTATCCAGGTGTTTCAGAAGTCACTGCCACTTCATTCCATGTTGATGTAGCTGCCAAGTTACAGCAAAAAGCCCCTCGTAATCGCGTCATGCTCGGACAAAGTCTCTGTGACATGCTTGACCTTCCTAAGCCTATCATCGAGCATAAAAACGTTGGTGGCGAGCTAGAGCGATATGTGACACCCAACTATAGAACTCGTGAAAATACCCCTTTAAACTATAAGCAATATGTTTTAAATCACAAGCTATATTTTCCGCTTTTACCAAGTCCAAGAGACGAACAAAGAAAAATAAAAATAACGGCAAGTGTGAAAACAAAATATCAAACTCAGGCCGACACTGATTATCATGCTTGCTCGCGCTCAATTTACAAACCATACGGAATAACATTTAAAGCGGCATTCTTTTTGGCAGAAAACTTAACAGGCGTATCTGTAAGATTTCGTGTTGAGAACACTGGCAAGGAAGCAGCGGAAGTTAAAGAACCAATTAATGGCAACCATCACAACGATGTTTCAGCCGTACGTAGAGACTCTGGAGAATATTTTGCTTCTCACTGGGAAGATGCGTCATATACCGGGCTTCACTACATGCACGTTTCTGTCTGGCACGATGGTAGCCAAATTGCTGACGAACAGGTATTCGCGATTTTCATTGGCGAATAGCCCAAAAATTTTACGCAAACATCTCGATTCCCAATGGGTAATCACTAACGTGGCTAACCTCCTGATGTGAATCCACAAGCGCCCTTGTTAAGGAGAACGAATAGCCGATCCTTAACAGGGAATTTATTACACCTCGACATCAGGACAGTGCAGGCAACACGATATTTTCCTTCGCGGGCCAAGGTTCTGAACAGGTATAACATTTCCTCGCTTCTAAGTAGTGACGTTTTCCTACTTCAATTAGCTCTTTTTCTGACGACGAAAACTTCTTTTGGATTCATGAATTAGGATACTGACCATATTTAAAGAAATCGCAGTCTTGACTGCTGATCAGCCGAGCGCCAGCACTCGAATCTCTTCATTTTTTATCTGATTAACGTTATTGACTTCGATATTGAGAGAGCAGACCCTTGCCGTTGTTTCGGCTAGGACAACGTCGCACCGAAAAACGTGAATTAGCAGATCCTATATGAATTGTCACGAACCTACGACCAGGTCCAAACGTTGAGCCTGTTCCGCGGTTGAGCCCCAGCTACCGCCGAGTTATAAAACTGGAGAACTCATGGCCAATCCCTATCGCGAACTTCTGACCGCTCCAGGCGTTATGGGGTTAGTAGTCGCGAGCTCCATCGCTCGTCTCCCGCAAGCAATGATTGGTATCGGCATCATTACGATGCTGGTCCAGCAAACTGGTCTCTACTGGCTGGCGGGCTCGGTTGCAGGCACTTTTACTTTGGCTAATGCGCTGGTTGGCCCACAGGTCTCCAAACTCGTGGACCGGCGAGGCCAAAGTCGCGTGCTTCCATGGGTGACTGCCTTCAGCATCGGCATGCTGCTTGCGTTGATCTTTGCGGTTTATATGAGAGCGCCGGCATCTGTCCTGTTTGTTCTTGCCGCGTTGGCGGGAACGATGCCGAGCATGCCGGCGATGATCCGAGCGCGCTGGACTCAGCTCTTCCGGGGCAAACCGCAACTACACACGGCGTTCTCCCTTGACACCGTTTTGACCGAACTGGCCTTCATCATTGGTCCGCCGCTGGCCATTGGTTTGAGCACCAGTTTTTTCGCTGAAGCCGGGCCGCTGGTTGCCGTTATATTGCTGATTATTGGCGTGGCTGCTTTTCTCATGCAGCGGAAAACGGAACCCGCAGTGGTCGTCGATATGAAGAGAAGCGCCGACTCGACATTACGTATCCCCGGCCTTCGCATTATCGTTCTGGCGCTGTTGGCGATGGGCGTGATTGGCGGTTCGATCGACGTCGCGGTTGTAGCCTTTGCCACAGAACAAGGGTGGCCAACCTCTGCCAGTTTCATCCTGGCAGCCTATGCGCTCGGCTCAATGATTGCTGGGCTTACCTTTGGCGCGTTAAGGGTGTCCATGGCAATTGAGAAGCAATTTCTGATCGGCATAGTGGTGACGGCCGTGACCGCGGTATTACCGGTCCTTTCGCCGGACGTGTATTTCCTGGCGGCAATGCTCTTTGTGGCGGGCGTGTCTTTCGCGCCAACGATGGTCATCGTGATGAATCTCGGAACGATCATCGTTCCAGCGTCCAGGCTCACCGAAGGGCTGACATGGATGACCACCGGAATCAGCATCGGCGTTGCGCTCGGTGGTGTATTAGCGGGGGTGATCATCGACGCTTTCGGTGCGCGCGCGGGTTTCGGAGTGCCCATCGCTGCGGGGCTGGTGATGGTCATTATTGTACTGTCAGGTTTGGGGACGCTCCGTGCTACCTCAACCAATTACGCAGAGCCGACTTTCCAGTAACGACCGCTTGGAGAAAAAAACCGCAGCATTGGCTGCGGTTTTTTTTACTGTGAAATAACGAATCGAGCTACCTCAAGTCCACCAATACCGAACCAGATGAAAGAAGATCGGTGCCGCGAAACACACCGAGTCCAGCCGATCCAGCATCCCGCCGTGACCTTCGATCATGTGGCCCCAATCCTTCACGCCGCGATCGCGTTTGATCGCCGACATGACGATCCCGCCGGCAAAGCCGAGCAAGTTGATCAGCAGTGCAATCAGGAACGACTGCCACGGGTTGAACGGGGTGGTCCACCACAGCGCTGCGCCGATCAATGAGGACAGGAGCACGCCGCCGACGAAGCCTTCGACGGTTTTCGAGGGCGACAGGTTGGGGGCGATTTTGTGTTTGCCGAACAACTTGCCGCACACGTACTGCAACACGTCGGACAGTTGCACGACGATCACCAAATAGGCGATCAGCAGCAGGTTGCGTCCTTCGTAACCGGCGATGTCGAGGGTCAGCAGCGCCGGCACGAACGACACGCAGAACACCGCGATCATCAGGCCCCACTGCACTTTCGAGGCGCGTTCGAGGAAGTGTGTGCTGTCGCCGCCGAGCGAGGCGAGGATTGGCAGCAGCAGGAATACGTAGACCGGAATGAAGATCGAAAACAGTCCGTACCAGTCGAAATAGATCAGCAAATATTGCAGCGGCAACGCCAGATAAAACGCGGCGACGAGCGCCGGGTAATCGCTGCGGCGCGTCGGCGTGAGCGTGAGGAATTCGCGCAACGCGTAAAACGACACGGCGTAGAACAGCAGGATCACCGCGCCGGTGCCGAGCCAGAAGGCGATGCCGATCACCACCACCATCACCCACCAGGCGTTGATGCGCGCATTGAGGTTTTCCACCACGGCGTTCGGCGTGCCGCGAGTGCGCAGTTTGAGGATCAGGCCGATCACCGAGGCCAGCACCAGAATCAGGCCGATCCCGCCGAACAGCATCAGGGTTTGTCTATCCATGTCAGGAATGCTCCGGGGCGAGGGCCAGCAGCGCTTCGCGGCTGCGGGTGAGGAATTGCTCTTTGCTCTCGTCCGCGTCCAATTGCAGCGGCGCGCCGAAACTGGTGGTGCACAGCAGCGGCAGCGGCAGCACGCGGCCCTTGGGCATGACGCGATTGAGGTTGGCGATCCACACCGGGATCAGTTGCGCCTGTGGGTAACTTTTCGCCAAGTGATACACGCCGCTTTTGAACGGCAGCAGACCGTCCTCAAGATTGCGTGTGCCTTCGGGGAAGATGATCAGCGAGTGACCTTGCTCCAGCGCATCGAGCATTGGCTGCAACGGGTTATCCACAGGGTCTTTGCGCTCGCGGTCGATCAGCACGCCGTTGAACACGCGGCTGATGATGTAGCGGCGCAGCGCACTTTTGTTCCAGTAATCGCTGCCGGCCACCGGGCGCGTGAGTTTGCGCAGGGCGGGTGGCAGCGAGGCCCACAGCAGCACGAAGTCGCCGTGACTGCTGTGGTTGGCGAAATAAATCCGCTGCACCGGTTCTGGCGCGCAGCCCATCCACAGGCTGCGAGCGCCGGTGACGGTGCGGGCCATGGAGGTGATGAGGGTGGCGACCACGGGTTCGAACATAACGATTTCCTTATCCGGCGAAAGACAGCCAAGGGCTGGCCAGGATTACCGCCACGGTGGGCAGCACCTGCGCGGCGAGTAGGACAGCTTGATTGCGCAGCAGTTTCAGCGCCCCGCGTTGACGTTCCGGCCAAGGTCGACCGGCGCGTTCCGCCGGTTGCAGACCCAGGTTTTGCAGGGCTTGATCGAGCGCTGAAGTGCGCTGCGCCAACGCCAACGCCTGAGCATCGGCATCGGCACCGCCATCGCGCGCCATCAACGCAAAAAGATCAGCGTCGAAGGCGACCCGAAACGCCCAGTATTTTTGCCACAGCCCGGTAACGATCAGCCAAACACTGAGGATCAACCCCAGCGCCAACGGCGTAACCAGCAGCCATTGCAGCAGACCGAACAACACACCGAGCAGCGTCAGCCCTGTGGATAACTGATCCAGCGAACGGCCGTGACGCAGCAGGCTGGCGACCACCTGCAATTCGACCTCAACTGGCATACGCGTTCTCCAGTGCCTGGCGATGCGCCGGGTGCAACACCACGCGCGGGCGGGCGGCTTGAATCATCGCCACTGCGGCATCGACCGAGGTCGCGCGGCCGCTGTGCAACAACCACGCGGCAACCGCTGTGGCGCTGCGCGAATAACCCAAAGCGCAGCACACCAGCAACGGGCCTTGCTGACGCAATTGTTCGATAGCTTGCGCGGCGGCCAGGCATTGCTCGGCGCTGGGCGCAGTCAGGTCGAGGACCGGGAGGCTTTTATAGGCGCGGCCCTGTGGATTCAGCGGCAGCTCGGAGCACAGATCGACTATCGCTTTGAAGGGCTGCAATTGATCACCATCGGGCAAACGGCCGAGCCAAACGTTATCCACAACCTCGTTAGGCTGTGGATGTTTGTACGTCCACAACCGCGAGTTGATCCACGCCGCCGCCGTATAGGGCGCAAACAACCAGCGCGCGGCAGGGCTCAAACGCCCATCGGCGCGTTTCTGAAAACCGTCGGCGTCGAGCACCGCGTAATTCAGCGCCACCAGCAACAACGCCACCGCCGGCCAGATCAGCCACAACCAACCGCCGCCTAAACCAAACGCCGGGATTGCGAAAATCGCAGCGCCGAACAAATAACGCAGCGCCAGCCGCCAGCGCTTCGGGTCTTTGGCCAGACGCACACTGCGCAGCGGGCTCGGGTGTTCCAGCGGCCACAGCCAAACGCACAGCCAACCGGCGAGGGCGCCTGTGGGTAAGTCGATAAAGTGATGTTGATAAGTGGTCAGCACCGAAATGCCGATCAGCGCGAACCAGCCATGCACCAGCCAGCGCCATACGCCCTGGGAATGGCGTTGGTAGATGACCCACAGAATCACCAGCAGCGCGATGTGCAGCGACGGCGCCTGATTGAACGGTTTGTCGAAACCGGCCAGCACCGCGAACAGCCAACCAAACACGCCGTCGAGTTCCGGCCGCTCGAAAGTGAAACGCAGCGGCCAGATCAGGAAGCAACTGACCGCGATCACCTGCGCGCTGAGCAGCCGCAACGCGTGGCGTTTGAGTTCGTGGCGCGTGTTGGGCAACAGCAGCGAAAATCCGTAGAGCAGGTCAATCGTCCAGTAGGGCACGATGGTCCACGCCCAGAAAGGCATGGCCGTTTCCCACTCGAACACGTACGTGCCGACGTCGCTGCGCTGGGTGGTGTACCACGTGGCAAAACCGTAACTGGCGAAAAACAGCGGCGCCAGCACCAGCAGCCAGAGCACCGCCGGTTTCAGTAAGCCTGGCTCTCTTGGGGCGTCGAGCATCATTGCACCCGTTGCGCGAGGGACACGGTGAAGATCCCCCATTCATCCACCCGTTGCGTGATCTTGCGGAAACCCGCCGCTTCGACCAATTGGTCCATTTCCGCTTGGCTGCGCCGACGCATCACCCACGCCTGGCCCTGACGGTGGCTGGTGAGCGCGCGGGCAATCAGCTCCAATTGCGGGTGCCACGGCTGCCCGGTGTAAACCAGATAACCGCCGGGTTCCACGGCTTCGGCAAGACCTGCCAGCGAACCGCCGACCATCGCGTTGTCGGCGAACAATTCATACAAACCGGAAACCACTGCCAACGTCGGTTTAGGCTCAAGCGCCGCCAGATCAGCGCGGTCAAAGGCGTCGCCCTTCACAAACTGCGCGATGTCGCCCAAGCCTTTATCGCGGATCAGCGCACCGCCGTCGCACACGTTGATGTCGCTGTAATCGCGCAACAGGATCGATTCCGGCAGCGGACTGACGCCTTGCAGCGCTTCAAGAATGTAGCGCCCGTGACCCGCGGCGATGTCGACGATGCGCACCGGGCGACCTTCGTCGCGCAGTTTGCCCATGGTCAGGCGCAGCAGTTCTTCGACGTTGAGTTTGCGTTGGCGAATGCCGCGCCAGCCGATCGAGTTCAGGTAGTTCTGATCGATCATCCGCCCGAGCCCGCCCTTGCCGGTCGGCTGGTTGCGATAGACGTAATCCAGAGTGCTGCCGGAGTCGAAACCGGTGTCGAACCCGAGTTTCACGCCTTCCGACAATTTGCTGCCCAGGCGCATGCTGGCGCGGGTCATGCGCCAGTACAGGTCGCGCAACGAGTTGTGCGGCAGCGGCGCGGCGAGGGATTCGGATTCGGCGCAGGTCAGGCCGATCTTGTCAGCGTCGAGCAAGGATGCGCGGTCCAGCGGGTAGTCGAAGTTTTGCAGGATGAAACGTTTGGCGCTGGCCACCGCCACGGCGCGATCACGTTCGCCGAGGGTGTCGTGGAAGAAGCCCGGCAGGATGTGTTTCTCTTTTTTCAGGCTGCCGAGGCGCTCGAAGAACTGTTCCTGCGGTTTGCGGTGGACGACGAAGTCCGAGCCGGAGATCAGCAGTTGCGTCGGCACCTGGATCGCCTGGGCATCGGCCACCACGCGGTCGGCGGCTTCGTACAAGCCCAGCAACACGTTCACCGAAATCGCCTTGGTGATCAGCGGATCGCTGTCGTAGGAGGCGACGCGTTCCGGGTCGTGGCTGAGGAATTTGGCTTTCACGTAGCTGTTGACGAAAAAGTTGCCGCGAAACTTGCGCATCAGCCCCAGGCCCGAACGCGCAAACGGCACGTAGAGCTTGACCTTGAACGCGGGCGAAGCGAGCACCAGCGAGCGGATACGCGGCGCGTAATCGTGAACCCAGGTCGAAACAATCACCGCGCCGACGCTCTGCGCGATCACCGCCATGTTCTCTTCGGCAATCTGGTGAGTCGCGCTCAGGTGATCGCAGAAGGTCTGCACGTCACGCACGCTGGTGGCGAAGCTCGGGCTGTCGCCGCGCGCGCCGGGCGACTGGCCGTGGCCGCGCGCATCCCAGGCAAAAAAGTCGAAACCGGGCAGGTCGAGTTCATCGACCAGGTGGGCGATACGCCCGGAATGCTCGTGGCCGCGATGGAACAGCAGCACAGCTTTGCGCGGCTCATCGGGATTGGCGGATGTGGCTGGCCAATGCCGGTAGAACAACTCAACGCCGTCGTGGGTGATGAAGGTCTGCTGCTGGGTTTCGCGCATTGCATGTTCCTTATGCTAAAGATCCGAATGAGGGCTTACGCCGAGGGTACGTTTACCTGCACTTCTTTCAGGCCTTGGCGGACCCGGTTGACCAAGGTGTAAGCCAGCAGGACGGCGACCACCCCAAACACGACATTTATCCACAACGCGCTGATCCAGCCAAGTGCGATGCCGGTGGCCAGCACGCCGAGCACAAACGCCCGATCACTTTTGCCCATCGGCCCGTCATAGCGTCGCGACGCGCCCACCATCGGCCCGAGTACGCCACTGTACTCGCTGAACAACGCCAGCAGCGTGACCGCCAGCACAATCAACAGGCTGACGTCGGCGATCAACGCGAACGGCAGGATCAGCGCGCAATCGGCGACGATATCGCACAGCTCATTGAGGTAGGCGCCCAGACGCGACTGCTGGCCGAATTCGCGAGCGAGCATGCCGTCGATGGCATTCAGCGCCATGCGCAGGATCATCCACACCGGGATCAGCGCGAACACCCACGCATGCTCGGCAAAACCGGCGACCGCGATGCCGACCACCACCGAAATGACCCCGGCGAGCACGGTGATCTGGTTGGCGGTGGTGCCGTTATCGAACAAACGTTGCACCAGCGGTCGCAGCAAATTCTGGAACGCCGGTTTGAGTTGGTAAATGGAGGGCATTGGCAGAGGGTTCTCGGGCAATTGAAAGCGTGAGCGTTCAGGGTTATACGTCACAATTATCAGATTGCCAGTAAAACCGCATGGGGCATTTTCTTCCAGCGTAAAACCACGCGGTCGGGCAATCTCGGGCTCGGGCCTTTTAGTGTTCAGGAGTTGATCGATGGACCGTTTCCAGGAAATGCAGGTGTTCGCCGCGGTCGCTCAGGATCAGGGCTTTTCCGCAGCGGCGCGGCGTTTGGGCATGTCGGCGGCCAGTGTCACCCGCGCGGTGGCGGCGCTGGAGCAACGCCTCGGCACTTCGCTGCTGACGCGCACCACGCGCAGCGTGCATTTGAGCGAGTCGGGCCAGCGTTACCTGGAAGATTGTCGGAGAATTCTCGCCGAGGTGCAGGAAGCCGAGGATTCCGCCGCAGGCAGCCACGCGCAACCGCGTGGGCAACTGACCGTGACCGCGCCGGTGTTGTTCGGCGATTTGTTCGTGACGCCGATGATGGTCGGCTATCTGAATCAATTCCCGGAAGTGACGGTCAATGCCTTGCTGGTCGATCGGGTGGTGAGCATGGTCGAGGAGGGCATCGATGTCGCGGTGCGCATCGGCGAATTGCCCGACAGCAATCAGCACGCGATCCGTGTCGGCGAAGTGCGCCGGGTGATCTGCGCTTCACCGGGCTATCTGCAAACCCATGGCCGACCGCAACATCCGCAAGACCTGAGCGGCGCCCCGGTCGTCGCCACGTCGGCGATCGGCCAGTTGCGCGCGTGGCCGTTTCTCGACCAGGGCCAGCCGCTCAGCGTGCGCCCGGAACCGCGCTTGGTGGTGACGTCCAATCAGGCCGCAGTGACGGCGGCGTGCCTCGGGTTGGGGCCAACGCGAGTGTTGTCGTATCAAGCGGCGGGCAAAGTCGCCAGCGGTGAACTGGAGATTGTCCTGGCGGACTTCGAATTGCCGCCGCAACCGATTCACGTGGTGTATCAAGGCGGGCGCAAGGCATCGGCGCGGGTGCGCAGTTTTGTCGATTTCGCCGTGAAAACACTGCGTGCAAACTCCGCATTGTCCTGACCACCGAAAGCCCCCCTGTAGGAGCGAGGCTTGCCCGCGAAAACGGTTTCGGATTCACCCCCATGGGTTGGCTGTGAGAACGCCTTCGCGGGCAAGCCTCGCTCCTACGCAAAAGCGTTATTGCGTGCACTGAAATAATCGATTGCGGATGCTGGTGATTCTGTTGTTTTGGCCATAAGCAGATGATGACGCCATCGGTGCTGCTCATTTCTTGAACGGCGCCATCACCCAGCGGAGTCGCTCATGAACGCCATCAAGCTCTACAACTTTCCCCGCTCCGGCCACGCGCACCGTGCCGAATTGATGTTGTCGCTGCTGCAACTGCCGACCGAATTGATCCTCGTTGACCTGGCCAAAGGCGCGCACAAACAACCTGAATTCCTCGCGATCAACCCGTTTGGCCAAGTGCCGGTGCTCGATGATCAAGGCGTGGTGCTGGCGGATTCCACCGCGATCCTGGTGTATCTGGCGCAAAAATATGGCAACGGCCAGTGGCTGCCGACTGACCCGGAAGGTGCGGCCAAGGTCCAGCGCTGGTTGTCGGTAGCGGCCGGGCAAATCGCTTTTGGCCCCGCCCGCGCCCGGTTGATCACCGTGTTTGGCGCGCCGTACAACGCTGACGAAGCGATCAGCCGTTCGCATGACTTGCTCAAAGTGGTTGATCAGGAATTGGCCAACAGCGAGTTCCTGGTAGGCAATCAGCCCACCATCGCCGACGTCGCCGCCTACAGTTACATCGCCCACGCGCCGGAAGGCAATGTCTCGCTCGACGACTACGACAACGTGCGTGCCTGGCTGGCGCGGATCGAAGCGTTGCCGGGTTTTGTCGGCATGCCGCGCACCGTCGCCGGCCTGCAACAAACTGCCTGATTGCCAGCTGTTCACGTTGCGCCAAGCGCGCAAGGGAGACGCCGTAATGGAACATTCACCGTGGCACGCTGGCGAACGCCAATTGCAGGAACAGGTCGGTGTTGCCGAGCGAATGGAAACCCTCGGCCGTCGGGTGATTCGCAGCGAGATGCCGGACCAGCACCGTCAGTTCTATCAGCAATTGCCGTTCATGCTGTACGGCGCGGTGGATGCTGACGGCCACCCGTGGGCCAGTGTCATCGAGGGTGCGCCGGGTTTTGTCCAGTCGCCTGATGCCGCCCGTTTGCAGTTCGCCAGCCTGCCAGCGGCGGATGATCCCGCGCAATTGAGCGCTGGCGCGGCCATCGGTCTGCTCGGCATCGAGTTGCACACCCGTCGGCGCAACCGCATGAATGGCCGGGTCGGCGCGATGTCTGCGAAGGGCTTCGAGGTCGCGGTGGAGCAGTCGTACGGCAATTGCCCGCAATACATTCAATTGCGCCAGTTCCGCTCGGTGCCGCTGGCGGATCCTTCGACGCGTATCGCCGAACGCCTTGACCAACTGGATGACGCCGCGAGAGCGATGATCGCCCAGGCCGATACCTTGTTTGTCGCCAGTTATGTCGAGGTCGACGGCGTGCGTTCGGTGGATGTTTCCCATCGCGGCGGCCAGCCCGGGTTTGTGCGCATTGAAGGCAATCGCCTGACCATTCCGGACTTTTCCGGCAACCTGTTTTTCAACACGCTGGGCAATCTGCTGGTCAATCCGCGCGCGGGTTTGCTGTTTATCGACTTCAATAGCGGCGATGTGCTGCAACTCGGTGGCCGCACCGAAATCATCCTCGACGGTCCGCAAATCGAGGCGTTCCAGGGCGCCGAGCGTTTGTGGACATTCGACGTTGAACGGCTGGTGCGCCGGCCAGCGGCGTTGGCCCTGCGCTGGCGTTTCGACGGCATGTCGCCAAACAGTCTGATGACCGGGACTTGGGAACAGGCCGCCGCGCGTTTGCAGGCTCAGGCCTTGGGCGATGCCTGGCGGCCGCTGCGGGTGACGCGGATCGAAGCCGAGAGCCAGAATATCCGCTCGATTTACCTTGAGCCTGCCGATGGCGCCGGGTTGCCGGTGTTCCAGGCCGGACAGCATTTGCCGCTGCGCTTCAAGATTGGCGACCAGACGCCTATCCGCACTTACAGTTTGTCGAGCGCGCCGTCGGATGACTTTTTTCGTATCAGCGTGAAACGCGACGGGCTGGTGTCGTCGCATCTGCATGAGCTGATCAAGGTCGGCGATGTGCTGGAGGCCCGCGCGCCGCAGGGGCATTTCACTGTGGCGCCACATGAGCGGCGGCCGTTGGTGTTGTTGGCTGCGGGCGTCGGCATCACGCCGTTGCTGTCGATGCTGCGCGAGGTGGTTTATCAGGGCTGGCGCACGCGGCATATTCGGCCGACGTGGTTTTTCCAGAGTTCTCGCAGCCTGGCGGATCAGCCGTTTCGCGCAGAGTTGGACCGCTTGCTTGAAGGGGCCGGGGACAAGGTTCGGGTCTTGCGTTTGCTCAGCCAGCCGGAAGCGGACGCGCGCGAGGGCGAAGACTTTGACCTGACCGGGCGCATCGACACGGCGCTGCTGCTTACGATGCTTGAGGGCGAGGACTACGACCAGGTGGACTTTGTCCTCTGCGGGCCGGGCAGTTTTACCCAGGGTTTGTACGACAGCCTGCGCGAGTTGGACATCCGCGATTCGAACATTCACGCCGAAACGTTCGGCCCCTCGACATTGCGCCGTCGCCCGGACACGGACGCGATTGTCATCGAACAACCGCCTGCGGCGACTACGTCGGTGTCGGTGGTGTTCGAGCGCTCAGCCAAAGAAGCGCGCTGGCAACCGGACGGCGGCAGTTTGCTCGAGCTGGCAGAGAGCCGTGGCTTGAACCCGGAATTCAGCTGCCGCGGCGGCTCGTGCGGCACCTGCAAAACCCGGCTGATCAGCGGCGAGGTGAATTATCCACAGCCACCGGCCGAAGTGCCGGAAGCGGGGCACGTGCTGATCTGCTGCGCAATCCCGGCGAAAAGCTCGGAGCCGTTGGTGCTGGATCTTTAATCAACGCCAAATCCCGCAACCACACAAAACCCTGTAGGAGCTGAGCTTGCTCGCGATAGCGTTGGATCAGTCGACATCATTGTTGAATGTCAGGCCGCCTTCGCGAGCAAGCTCAGCTCCCACAGGGGCGGGCGAATCAGGCGTACGACAGCGATTTCTCTTCCAGCAGTTCCTGATACAGCGCCGACCATTTGCGGCCCATTTCTTCGGCGGTGAACAATTGCCGATACCGCGCCTCGGCTTTCGCGCCCATTTGCGCGGCGAGCAGCGGGTTTTCCCACAGCGTGCGCATCGCCTCGCGGAACGCCTGCGGGTTGCTCGGCGGCACCACCAGCCCGGTTTCGTTATTGATGTTGATGTAACTGGTGCCGGTGCCGATCTCGCTGGAGATCATCGGTTTGCCATACATCGCGCCTTCGAGCAGCGAAATGCCGAACGCTTCCGAGCGCAGGTGCGACGGGAAAACGATGGCGTAGCTCAATTGCAGCAGCGCCACTTTGTCCTCATCGCCGAGCCGTCCGAGGAAGTGAATATTGCGCAGACCTAGCGCCTGGGCCTGGGCGTGCAGTTCGATTTCCAACGGGCCGGCGCCGACGATCACCACTGGATAGTCCACGCCTTGCAGCGCCTCGAGCAGGATGTGCAAACCCTTGTAGTAACGCATCACACCGACGAACAGGAAAAACTTATCCCCAAGCTTCTGCCGCCAATCGGCCATGCGCGCGGTGTCGGGCTGTGGATAACCTGACTTGTCGAGGCCATAGGTGATGACCCGGGTCTTGTCCTGAAATTTTTGCAGCACGTCGCTGGTGTGCAGATAGTTGGGTGAAGCAGCGACGATGCGGTCGGCGCTGGCGAGAAAGCGGTTCATCAGCGGCCGATAAAGTTTGAGCAAGGTTTTCTGGCGAATGATGTCCGAGTGATACGTCACCACGCTGGGTTTGCGCGTGCCGCTGGCGAAGTGCACCACGTCCATGAACGGCCAGGGGAAGTGATAGTTGACCACGTCAGCCTCGGCGGCCAATTCGCGAAACTTCTTGAAAACGCTCAGCGAGAAACCAGTGGAAGCGAATTGCAGATCGAGTTTGGCCCGATGCACTTCATGGTGGCCGACTTGCACCACGGGCGGTGTCGGGTCGCTGCTCAGGGACAACACCTGACCTTCGATGCCTTGCTGAGCGCAGCTTTCGCACAGTTGAAAAATCACCTGTTCGATCCCGCCAACCGTATCGGGCATCGACGTTTTGTAAAAATGCAGAACGCGCATCTAACCTCCCAAAGCCTGGCGGTAAGCGCGGGCGGTGATCTGCGCGCAACGCTCCCAGGAAAATGCTTTTGCTTGCTGCAACCCTGCTTCACGGCAGGCCTGCCAGTGCGTTTTATCGTCGATCAACCGGCTCATCGCCTCGCGCAAGCCGTGCGGATCGTCCGCATCAATGTAATTGCCGGCCTCACCGGCGACCTCCGGCATCGCCGAATGGCCCACCAGCACCACCGGCGTGCCGCTGGCCATGGCTTCCAGCACCGGCAGGCCGAAGCCTTCGTAAATCGACGGAAAAATCAGCGCACGCGCGCCGGCCAGCAATTGCGCGACCTGCTCGTCTGGCAAGTAGCCGAGCAAACACACATGGCCGGCGGCCAACGCCTGGCGCAGTTCTTCGCTGAAGTGCTCGCGTTGCCAGCCCGCCATGCCGACGATCAATAACGGGAAACGCTGGCGCTGTGCTTCCGGCAGCAAGGCGTGGGCGCGCAGGGCCAAATTAAGGTTTTTGCGCGGCTCCAGTGTGCCGACGCAGAGGAAATACTCGCGCGCCTCGACGCCGTGTGCCTTGAGCACCGGATCGATCTCGGCGGCCTCGCGCGGATGGAAACGCGCCGCCACGCCCAGCGGCGCGACAATGAAACGCTCGGCCGGCAGGGCGAAATACTCGCGCGCTTCGTCGGCAATAAACTGCGAGTCAGTCAGAATCAGCCGCGCTTGCTCGACGCCATCGGCCAGCCGCCGCTCGATTTCACGCAAACGCGCCGCCGGTTGCGTTTGCGGGTAATGCAGATGCGTCAGGTCGTGCAGGGTGATAACGGTCGGGCCGTCGAACGACAGCGGCCACAGACTCGGTTCGTGATAGAGGTCGATCGACTGCGAGCGGCCCTGATCGAAGCGTTTCTGCGTCAACCAGCGCCGCGCCTGATAGGCCCCGGGAATCTGCCGCAGCAACGGCGTCAGCCGCGAATAACCGGGCAACGCCGCGTCGGGCAGGGACGTGCTCCAGCCCCAGCCGTGGAACAACGAAAGTTCGACGTCCGGCTCGGCGGCGAGGGCGCCCACCAGCTCGGCGACGTAATGGCCGATGCCAGTGCGCGGCGCTTGCAGGATCCGCGCGTTAAGGGCAATTCGCATGCTGGCTCTCGGGTTGCTGACGCTGCTGTTCAGTTTCAGTTTCAGTTTCAGTTTCAGTTCCGGGCTCGGGCTCGGGCTCGGACTCGGGCAGCGGCCTGTTGAGGTTGCGCTCGATGCGCTCGACCAATTGCGCGCTCGCTTCACGCCAGCTCAGCCAACGCCATTGCGCCAGACCCAGCGCCGCCGGGAACACGCCGCTGCGCTCCATGTCGGTGACCAGATCGGTCAGGCTCTGCGGCTCGGCCAGATCGAAATACGCCATGTAGTCGCCGCCGATTTCGCGGAACACCGGAATGTCGCTGCCCATCGCCGGCAAACCGCGCTGCATGGCTTCCACCAGCGGCAAACCGAAGCCCTCGACGTAGGACGGAAACACCAGCGCCGTGGCGTGCGAGTAAGCGTGCTCCAGGCTGCGGTCGGACAGCGTGTTGAACATGAACAAGCGGCGGTTCAGCTCGGGATGCTCGCGGATGCGCTCGACCAGTGCGTCGCACTTCCAGCCAATCTTCCCGGCGATGCACAAGCGCGCCGTCGAGCCGGCGGCCCACGCGCGTTCGAAGGCGTCGAGCAGGTACGCGTGGTTTTTCCGTGGCTCGATGGTGCTGACCATCAGGAACACCGGCTCCGGTGTCTTGAACATCTGCAACAAGCCGCGATCGACTTCCGCGCGCGCATCGCTCAAGTCCAGTTCGGAGCCCAGGTGAAAGTAGTCGAACCAGCGCTGCTGCACCTGTTGCGGGCCGACGCGGCGCAGCATCTCATCGCGGACCTGATCGCGAATCGTCGTCGAAATCGCCACATAACCGTCGGCGGTACGGGCGATCCAGTCGAACCACTCGTTGAACACCTTGACCAGCCCGGCGTCGCAAAACTGCGGATGGGTCAGCGGGATCAAATCGTAAATCACCGAGACAATGCCGACGCCGTCGCGCTTCAACTGCTCGGCCAACGGGAAGAAGTTGGCGTGCCACGACGAGTCGAGCAGCACCAGTTGATCGCCGGCGCGATGCTGCAACGGCACGCAGCGCTCGGGCACCGGTTGGCCCTTGAGCAGCCGATCAAGCACGCGTATCGGCAGGCTCAGACAGGCAAACGCCGCGAGGCGGCACATCACGTAAAGCACGCGGCGGGCGAACTTCGACTCGCGGAACGGGCGCCGCCGTTCCAGCGTGCGGTGGCGCAACCAGAACAGATTGGCCCACTGTTCGAGCTTGACGCGCAGGCTGGTCAGGTTGATTTTCGGCGTCTTCAACGGCGCCAGGCTCTTCACCTCGAACAGCGCGCCATCGATCATCACCACCGGAATGCATTCGCGTTGGGCGTCCTTCGCCGGCAGCTGCTGGATGACATTGCGCACCACTCGCTGAATCCCCGAGTTGGCATTCGGGTGTTCGAAAACGTAGGTGCATTCCACCAACAATCGAGTCATCGCGACACCTCCGGGTCAGTTGTCAGCAGCGCATTTTCAGTGGAACGGGTAATGGTGGTTTGCGCCTCCAGCCACGAGCAACCGACGAAGTCTTCCTGACGATTATTGATCACGTGAAACACCAGGCCGTAGTCGCGCCATTCGAAGTTGCGATCCAGATGCGAGTCGAGCCGCGACAGGCTCAGGGCAATCGAATAATTGCCTTTGCCCAGGCGCATATCGAAAGCAAACCGGAAGGTCACGCGCTCGCCCGCCGTCAGGTCGGTGATGGCTTTGTCGAGGCGATGCGTGTTGATGCCGTAAATCGCCTGGCCCAAACGGTCCTTGATCATGAACCCGAGGATCAGCCGTTCGATGTCTTCACGAACCTCGGCCTGCACTTCCAGGACCATTGGCTGGCCGACTTCGGCGACTTCGACCGAGCGGCCCTGCGCGTCGAGCAAGCGCACGCTGAGAATCCCCGCTTCACCGGTGCCGGAAATGGTTTGCACCTGACCGTTGGCGAGCATCTCCTGGCGCACGGTCTGGCCTTCGCGCTGGGCGAGCATCGCGTTGTAGTAATCCATGACTTCTTCGGGTTTGCCGCGCATCGCCATGCGCCCGCCTTCGAGCAGGATCGCGGTGTCGCAGATCGACTGAATCGCCGAGCGATCATGCGAGACGATCAGCAGCGTGGTGCCGGCCTTGCGGAAGTTGCGGATACGGTCGAAGCTTTTGTGCTGGAAATACGCATCGCCGACCGACAGCGCTTCGTCGACGATCAGAATGTCCGGGCGTCGCGCGGTGGCGACGCTGAACGCCAGGCGCATTTGCATGCCGCTGGAATAGGTACGCACCGGCTGATCGATGGCGTCGCCGATTTCCGCAAAGCTCTCGATTTCCGCCATCAGTTCTTCGATTTCTTCGACCTGCATGCCGAGCAATTGGCCGGCCATGAACACGTTCTGCCGCCCGGTGAAATCCGGGTGAAAACCCATGCCCAATTCGAGCAACGCCGCGACTCGACCCTGCAGTTGAATCTGCCCGCAAGTCGGTTGCGTGGTGCCGGTGATCATCTTCAGCAGCGTGCTTTTGCCGGCACCGTTGACCCCGACAATGCCCACCGCTTCACCGGGCTGAATCTCGAAATCGACGCCTTGCAGCACCCAGTGCAAATGGTGATGAGTGCCGGAAAACGGCACCAGCCATTCGAGCAGGCGGCTCCAGCGGTTCGGGTATTGTTTGTAGGCCTTGCCCAGGCCACTGACGCGTATATGTCCCATCAGAGTTCGTCCACCATTTCACCGACGCGCTGGCGGAACAGCCGCAGCGCCATGACGCAGAACAGCACGCCGATCACCAGCAACGGGATCAGTGAGCGCCAGTCCGGCCATTGGTTGTAGAGGAAGACGTTCTGATAACTGGTCATCAGCGCGGTCATCGGGTTGAGGCTGATCACCTGCTGAATGCCTGGCGGCAGAATCGAGATCGGGTAAACGATCGGCGTCAGCCAGAACCAGAATTGCAGGCAGATGCCGAACAGTTGCCCGACGTCGCGAAAGAACACATTGAGGATGCCGAGGATCATCCCCAGCCCGGCGGCAAAGATTATTTGCAGCAGCAGCAACGGGATCAGCGCCAGCAACGCCATGCCCGGCAACCGTCCGCTGATCAGCAGGAAACCGAAGAACAGCCCGAGGATGATCGCGAAGTTGATGCCCGCATTCAGCAGCGCGATCACCGGCAAACAGATGCGCGGGAAGCTGATTTTCTTCAGCAGGTTAGCGTTTTCGAGAAACATGCTCTGGCTGCGCGTGGTGATTTCCGCGAACAGGCCCCAGGTCAGCAGGCCGGCGCACAAGTACACGCTGTAGGCCAGGCCATCGTCCACGCCGGGCAGGCGCGCGCGCATGATCTGGGAAAAAATCACCGTGTACACGACGATCATCGACAGCGGGTTGAGCACGGTCCACAAGGCCCCGAACAGCGAATTGCGATAACGCGCCTGAAACTCTCGCTTGACGCTGCCGAAGACGAATCCACGGTAATTGCGCAGCGAGCGGTACAGATTAAGCAGCATTCAAACCGTCCTGCCGTATTGGTCTTCGAAGCGGACGATGTCGTCCTCTCCCAGGTATTCGCCGCTTTGCACTTCGATGATCACCAGGTCGATGACGCCGGGGTTTTCCAGTCGATGCTTGTGCCCGGCGGCGATGAACGTCGATTCATTTTTCGCCACAAGGTGCGTGCCGGTGCCGTTGTTGGTGACCTTGGCCATGCCTTCGACGACCACCCAGTGTTCGTTGCGGTGGTGGTGCATTTGCAGCGACAACTTGCCGCCCGGCTTGACCACGATGCGCTTGATTTTGAAGCGCGGGCCTTCTTCGAGCACGGTGTAGGTGCCCCACGGTCGGCTGACGGTGCGGTGCAAACGGTAGGCTTCGTGTTTGTCAGCCTTGAGTTGCTTGGCCACGCGACGCACGTCCTGCGCGCGGTCGGCATGGGCCACCAGCACGGCGTCGGCGGTGTCGACGATGATCAGGTTTTCCACACCGACGGCGGCGACCAGTCGGCCTTCGCTCTGGACGAAGTTGTTGTGGCTGTCGACAAACACCGCGTCGCCGCTGGCGCGATTGTTCTGCGCATCCGGCGCGATCAGTGCGGCCAGCGCGCTCCACGAACCGATATCGCTCCAGTCGAAACCGGCCGGCACGACGACTACTTTGTCCGAGCGTTCCATCAACGCGTAGTCGATGGAAATGTCAGTGATTTCGGCAAACAGCGTCGGCGACAACTCCTGTTGCAGGCAGCCACCGGTTTCTACCGGCGCACTGTCTGCCATGCAGGCGCGGGTCTGTTCCAGCAGTTCGGGCGCGTGCACTTGCAACTCGGCGAGCAGGGTTGCTACCGAGAAACAGAACATTCCCGAGTTCCACAGGAAGTGGCCGCTTTCCAGGTAATGCGTGGCGGTTTGCAGGTCAGGTTTTTCGACAAAACGCTGGACCCTGGCAGCGCCGCGATCATCCAGCGGCGCACCGGTCTGGATGTAGCCGAAACCGGTTTCCGGCGCGGTCGGTTTGACCCCGAACGTCACCAGATAACCGGCGCGGGCCAGCGTCACCGCGTGCTCGACGGCACTTTGCAGCGCTTCGACATTGACGATCAAATGATCGGCCGGCATCACCACCATGATCGCTTCGTCGCCATGCAGCGCTTGCAGCGACAGCGCCGCTGCGGCGATGGCCGGGGCGGTGTTGCGGCCCGTCGGCTCAAGCAGGAAATGCCCGCGATGCCGGGCCATTTGCGCGTCGTGGTAGTGATCCTTGCTCTGGAAGTAATACTCGCGATTGGTCACCGTGACGATATCGCCCCAACCGTCGAGCAGCCCCGCCGCGCGCCGATAGGTTTTGCCCAGCAGCGACTGGCCGTCGGGCAGGGTCATGAACGGCTTCGGATGCCCTTCGCGGGACACCGGCCACAAACGGGTCCCGGCACCGCCGGAGAGGATCACAGGAATCAGCATGGCCTACTCCTTGGCGACGCGTTTCATGTCCGCATCCATCATCGTGCGGATCAAGGTATCCAAGTCTGTTTTCGGCTTCCAGCCCAGTACACGCTGGGCCTTGGCCGGGCTGCCGAGCAGCACGTCGACCTCGGCCGGGCGGAAGAACGCCGGGTCGATTTTCACGTAGTCGCGGTAGTTCAGGCCGATGTGATCGAAGGCGATCCGGCACATTTCGCGCACGGTGGTGGTCACGCCGGTGGCGACCACGTAGTCGTCAGCCTTGTCCTGTTGCAGCATCAGCCACATGGCTTCGACGTAGTCGCCGGCAAACCCCCAATCGCGTTTGGTGTCGATGTTGCCCAGGCGCAGTTCGTCCTGTTTGCCGTGCTTGATCCGCGCGGCGGCGTCGGTGACTTTGCGGGTGACGAATTCGATGCCGCGCAGCGGTGATTCGTGGTTGAACAAGATGCCGCTGCTGGCGTGCAGGTTGAAGCTTTCGCGGTAGTTGACGGTGATCCAATGCCCGTAGAGCTTGGCCACGCCGTAAGGGCTGCGCGGGTAGAACGGGGTGTTTTCGTCCTGCTGCTCGGCCTGGATCAAACCGAACATTTCGCTGGTCGAGGCTTGGTAGAAACGCGTGTGCGGGCTGAACTGGCGGATCGCTTCGAGCACGTGCGTGACGCCGAGGCCATCGACGACGCCGGTGATCACCGGTTGATCCCACGAGGCGGCGACGAAGCTTTGCGCCGCCAGGTTGTAGACCTCGTCGGGCGCCGACTTGATCACCGCGCGCTGCACCGAGCAGGCATCGGCCATGTCGCCGTCCAGGTAGACGATGTCGCCCTCGACCCCCATCTCGCGCAGGCGCCAGCGCGAATCGCTGCTGCGCCGGGCCACCAGGCCATGGACCTTGTAGCCCTTGTCGAGCAACAGTTTGGCCAGATACGCGCCGTCCTGGCCGGTGATACCTGTGATCAGTGCACTTTTTGTCATTGTTCTTTCACTCGCTTCTCCCAGTCGGACAGGATCGCCCGCAGGGATTGTTGTGTGGTGATTTCAGGCGTCCATCCTGTGGTTTCGGCCAGCCTGGCATGGCTGCCGCAAACGCGACGCTGATCCGCGCGGCGAAGGCGCGCCGGATCCTGAATCAATTGCATGTCGACCTGAGCGAGGTCCCCCAACTGTTCAATCAAACTGCGGATCGTCTGCTCGCGCCCCGAGCAAATGTTGTACACCTGGCCCGGCGTGCCTTTTTCCAGCAACGCGAGGTAGGCCGAGACCACATCGCCGACATCAAGGAAGTCGCGGCTGACATCAATGTCGCCGACCTCCAGTTGTGGCGCTTGCAGGCCTTGTTTGATTCGACTGATTTGCCGCGCGGCACTGGCGATGACGAAGCTGTCCTTCTGCCCGGTGCCGATGTGGTTGAACGGGCGCGCGACCAGCACCGGCCAACCCTCGCTCAAGCCCCATTGCAGGCTGAGGAATTCGGCCGAGAGTTTGCTCACGGCGTAAGGATTGCGCGGGCAGGGCGGCTGGTGTTCGGTGATCGGCAACTGCGCTTCGCTGACCTGGCCGTAGACGTCGCCGGAGCTTACGTACAGGAACGTGCCTTTGAAGCCACGCGTCTTCAGCGCCTGGAGCAAATTCAAAGTGCCGAGCAGGTTGATATTGAAGGTGCGCGCCGGGTCGCGAAACGCTTCGGGGACGAAGGTCTGGCCAGCGAGGTGGATGACCGCGTCGGGCATTTGCGGCCACAGGCCTTCGAGGCTGTCCGGTTGGCCGAGGTCGTAGCGTGTCGGCACGGGCAACAAGTGCCACGGCGAGCCTTCAGCGCTCAATCGCGATTGGAGGTGTTGTCCTACGAATCCCGTCAGACCCGTAACGAACAGACGCTTTTTCAAACAGCAGCCCCTTGGTCATACATTTCGTCCATTTCCCACAGGCTTTATGGGGATGTCCTGCGGACCGCGTTGATTCATGGGTCGAAAGACAGGCGAAATGTTTTGTTGTAGTTGTTTGGTAGCCAATCTGTGCCAAATGCTCGGCAATTTCAACAGGTCCAACCGTGACTGGTCAGTTCTCGTCAGCGTAGCCTGATTTATTCTCGCTGGGCGGTTCACGAATCCGCAACGGATGTGTTTAGAATGCCCCTCGTCACGATTACCCAGGGTTCGGCCGGGGGCTTTTTTGACCCCGCGAAACTGACCATTAAAACAAGAACGTAGACGGGCAAGAAGACGATCGACGAGCCCCGGCAAACGCCGCCTCGATCCGCCGCTTCGCCGTCATAGAGTGGGGCTGCCGGGACGGTGGTTTCATCGTGGGATGCCATGAACTTCATTCTTTACTCGGACGTCAACGACAGCTCCATCAGCCAGAGTCTCGGGCGTCCCGAATACAGTTATTACTTCGTGCTCAAGGCCTATCGCCCGGTGCTCGAAAGCCTCGGGCGGGTGCACGTGGTGTCCTGCGTCGCAGAAGTCGATGCGCTTTACCAGCAACACCTCGCTGCCGGCGAAGACAGCTTGTTCCTGTGCTTCACGCCGCCGCACAAAACCCCGAATAATCTGCAATGCCCGATGGTCTGCGTGGTTGCCTGGGAGTTCGACTCGATCCCCGCCGAACACTGGGACAACGACCCGCGCCATGACTGGAGCCAGACGTTGGCGCGGCATGGCCGGGTGATCACCTTGTCCAGCCACACCGCGCAGGCGATCCGCCGCACGCTGGGCCAGGACTTCCCGGTGCTGGTGCTGCCGACGCCGCTGTGGGAACGCTTCGCCGAGGTGCGTGAGCAGTATCCGAGCACGCCGATCAACCCCGGCACCACGTTGCAGATCAAGGGCTGCATCCTCGACAGTCGGCCGATGGGCTTGTCCGCCGATGGCTTGATCGCGCCGATCTTCAACGAGCAGGAACTCGAAATCCGTGGCCTCAATCTCGAAGCGCCCGCGCCAGAACCCGAAGCGCCGCCACCGCCACCGCCACTGACCCTGCGCCGCCGTGCATTCATCAGCAAACATTACCTGCGCGAAATCTATCGCGCGCTCAAGCACAACGCGCTGCTGTGGTACCGCGAAGCGGCTCGCGACCTGGTGCCCGAGGCCGTCCGCCCCCATCTGGCGCGGTTACGATCCGCGCCGCCCGCACCAGCGCCTGCGGCCGAACCCCTGCAAGTGCCCACCACGCTAAGCGAAACCCTCGAACTCGCCGAACACCCGCAAGCCAACCTGCCCGACACCAGCCAACACGTCGAAATCGACGTCAGCGGCGTGGTCTATGTCAGCGTGTTCAACCCCGATGACGGGCGCAAGAACTGGCATCACCTGATCACCGCGTTCTGCTGGGGCCTGCGCGACGCCGCAGACGCGACGCTGGTGCTGAAGATGACGCAGAACGATCTCTCGACCTATTACGTCGAGCTGATCACCTTGCTCTCGCAGCTTTCGCCGTTCAGTTGCCGCGTGGTGATCCTCCACGGTTACTTGCAGGACGACGAGTTCGCCCGGCTGTACGGCGCGGCGAGTTTCTACGTCAACGCCTCGCGCTGCGAAGGTCTGTGTTTGCCGCTGATGGAATTCATGTCGTGCGCGCGCCCGGTGATCGCGCCGAACCATACGGCGATGGTGGATTACATCGACGAGCGCGTCGGGTTCATCGTCAAGTCCAGCCACGAGCCGACAATCTGGCCGGAGGACGCGCGCATTCTCTATCGCACCTTGCGCCATCGCCCGGACTGGGGCTCGCTGAAAACCGCGTATGAGCAGAGCTACGCCATGGCGAAAAATCGTCCAGAGGACTATCAAGCCATGGCCACCGCCGCCAACCAACGCATGCGCGATTACTGCAGTTTTGCCCCGGTGCAGCAGCGCCTTGCGCAATTTCTGGCGCTGCCGCCGGGCGATCAAAGCACGTCGCTGGCCGCCGCAGTGGGGACGACCGCATGCTGATCATCATTCATTCGGAAACCAACAAGAGCAACATCCAGCAAAACCTCGGGCGGCCGGAGTACAGCTATTACTTCGTGCTCAAGGAATTTCGCCCGGTGCTCGAGCGCATCGGCCAGGTGCTGGAAGTCAGCGACCCGGACGAACTGGTCGATCGCTTGTATTTCGACTGTTTGAGCCGGGGCGAGCCGTGCATTTTCCTCTCGTTCTCGCCGCCGCATCGCACGCCGATTCATTACGCCTGCCCGACCATTCCGGTGTTCGCCTGGGAGTTCAGCACCATTCCTACCGAGAGCTGGCAGGGCGAGCCGCGTCACGATTGGCGCGTGGTCCTGCAAGCGTGCGGCCGGGCGATTACGCATTCGACATTCACGGTCAACGCAGTGCGTGAAGTGATGGGCGCCGAGTACCCGATCTGCGCGATTCCCGCGCCGGTCTGGGACCGGTTTGCCGCGCGCGGCGAACTGTTGAGCAAGCAACCGGTGGTGGCGCCGGTCAGCCTCAATTTGCGCGGATTATTGATCGACAGCCGCACCACCGACCTGCGCCCTTATGGCCCGCCCGCCTTGCGCGAAGGCACGCCGCTGACGTTCGACGGCCCGCCGCAGGATTGCCAGTTGCAGTTGCAAGGCGTGGTCTACACCTCGGTGTTCAACCCTTACGACGGGCGCAAAAACTGGCAGGACATGATCAGCGCGTTTTGCACCACGTTCCGCGACACGCCCGACGCGACGCTGGTGCTCAAACTCACCCACCATGACATCGCCAACGCGCTCAACGACATGCTCCACCACGTCTACAAGAATCAGGCGTACCAGTGCCGGATCGTGTTGATCCACGGTTACCTCGCCGACCTCGATTACGAAGCGTTGGTGCAGGCCACCAGTTACGTGGTCAACAGTTCTTACGGCGAAGGGCAGTGCCTGCCGCTGATGGAATTCATGTCCTGCGGCAAACCGGCGATTGCGCCACTGAACACGGCGATGGCCGATTACGTCGACAGCGACAACGCGTTTATCGTCAATTCCACTGAGGAACTCACGGCGTGGCCGCACGACCCGCGCGCGGCGTTTCGCACGCTGCGTTATGTGACGGATTGGGATTCGCTGTGCAGCGCCTACCGCGCCAGTTATGACGTGGCGAAAAGTGATGTCGAGCGTTATGCGCGGATGTCGGCGCACGCGGTCAGCAGCCTGCAGCGCTTTTGCAGTCAGGCCAGCACCGAACAGCGCCTGCGAGCGTTTTTCGAGCAACGCCTGGAAGCCTCGAACGCATGATCCGGCGCCTGCTCGCACGCCTGTGGCCCGCGCCGCGACTGCCTGCGCCTGTGCCAACGCCCATGCCAACGCCCATGCCGGTCGCCAGCGTTTCGCCGCGCGATGTCGGTTTGCATGATGCGATTCTTGATGGCTGGTTTCTCAACGATACCGGCGAGTTGCTCAAGGGTTTCGCGATCAGCGCTGACGACACGTTGCTGGATGTTGGTTGCGGCGAAGGCGTGGCGACGTTGTTTGCGGTGCGCCAAGGCGCTTCGGTGATTTTTACCGACAGCGAACACGACAAGGTTCGCGAACTGGCGCGGCAAGTTGATGCGCAATCGACCCGGCAGAATCTCGGTTTGGTCAGCAACAGCCTGCCACTGCCACTGGCCGACGGCTGCGCGAGCAAAGTGGTGTGCATGGAAGTGCTCGAACACATCGCTGAACCCGAGCCGTTCATGGCCGAACTGGTGCGCATGGGCCGCCCGGGCGCGCTGTACCTGCTGAGCGTGCCGGCGCCGGTGGGCGAACAGTTGCAGCAGGGCATCGCCCCGGCCAGCTATTTTCAGTCGCCCAATCACGTACAGATTTTCAGCGCGCAACGCTTTGCCGCGCTGGTCGAAGACGCCGGGCTGGTGATCGAGCATCGCCAGGCCAGCGGGTTTTTCTGGGTCATGGGCATGATCTTCTTCTGGGCCAGCGAACGCGCGGCCGGGCATGACTTGAGCGGCGCGGTGCGCGACCGGATTCAGGCGCCGTATCCGCCGCTGATGGAGAGTTGGGCGAAAACCTGGCAAGACTTGCTGGCGCAGCCCAACGGCTTGGCGATCAAGCAGATGCTCGATCAATTCATGCCGAAAAGTCAGGTGATCATCGCGCGCAAACCGCTGGACGCTGCGCCAGCATCCGCGGCCGCACCGAGGGCCGGGGCATGAGCGGCAAGCGGATCATGGACATCGAATTGCTACGCGGCATCGCTGTGTTGGGCGTGTTGTTCCATCACCTGCAAGGCAGTTTGTTCACCGACATCGTGCCGACGCTGGAGAAAATTCACGCCTGGGCGCAACCGTGGTGGGGCGTCGATCTGTTTTTCGCGATCTCCGGTTTTGTCATCGCGCGCAGTTTGATTCCGGCGCTGCGCGGTTGCAGCACACGCCAGGAATACTGGCAGCAGACCCGCAACTTCTGGCTGCGCAGGGCCTTTCGCTTGTTGCCGTCGGCGTGGCTGTGGCTGGCGCTGATGTTGCTCGCCTGTTTGCTGATCAACCGTTCCGGCGCGTTCGGCAGCTTGCACGCCAACCTGCAAGCGACGCTGGCCGGCGTCGCGCAATACGCGAATTTCCGTTTTGCCGACAGCTTCTACAACTACGAGTACGGCACCAGTTTTGTCTACTGGAGTCTGGCGCTGGAGGAGCAGTTCTACCTGCTGTTTCCGCTGCTGATCCTGCTTTGCCGCAAGCATCTGGTGTGGGCGCTGCTGGCGCTGGTCGCGGTGCAACTGTTTACGCTGCGCACGCCGATTTTGATGGTGGTGCGCACTGATGCGCTGGCGCTCGGCATTCTTCTGGCGATGTGGAGCGCGCAGCCGAGTTACCTGCGTTGCGAACCGAGGTTTTTGCGGCGGCCATGGGCCGGCGTGTCGGCGCTGCTGGTGCTGGCGGTGGCGCTGAGTTTTATGGCGACGGATCGCTTCACTTTCACTAACTACCGGATCGGCGCAATTGCCGTGCTCAGCGCGCTGCTGGTGTGGATCGCCTCTTACAACCGGGATTACTTGCTGCCCAAAGGCCTGCTGAAGAACCTCATGGTGTGGGTCGGCAGCCGTTCCTACGGGATTTACCTGATCCACATTCCGGCGTATTTGCTGGTGCGCGAATTGATTTTCCGTTTACAAGCCGCCGGTTTGCCGAGCCCGGCCGGGCATCCGATTTTGACCATTGCCATCGCGGGCGGGCTGATCGTGCTGTTGAGCGAACTCAATTACCGCTGCGTCGAAATGCCCATGCGTAATCGCGGCGCCGCCCTGGTGCAACGTCTGAGCACGCCGCGATCCGCCGTCCCATCCTCTGGAGCTACCTCATGCTGAGCATTTTGAAAAAACTCACAGGGCAGTCGCCCGCGCCTGCGGCAGTCCCGGTTCAGGTAGAGCCGCCGGCGGTGGAGAAGGTCGATCCGTACATGCTCGGTTTGCACGATGCGATGCTCAGCGGCTGGTTCAATCAAGCCACTGGCGAGCTGTTCAGCGGTTTTCCGGTGACCGCCGAAGACACGCTGCTCGACGTTGGCTGCGGGGATGGCGGCAACGTGCATTTCTGCGGGATGCGCGGGGCGAAGATCATCATTGCCGACATCGACGCGGGCAAAGTCGAGGCGACCCGCCAGCGTCTGGGCGACACCCCGGCGCGCGACGTCGAATGCCACGTCACTGACTGCAACCCGTTGCCGATTGCCGATGCGACCGCCACGCGGGTGGTGTCCACCGAAGTCATCGAGCACGTCGACGACCCGGCGCAGTTCCTCAGTGAACTGGTGCGTGTCGGCAAACCGGGCGCGCTGTACCTGCTGAGCGTGCCGCACCCAAGCTCCGAAGACCTGCAAAAAGACCTCGCCGCGCCGGAGTATTTCCAGAAGCCCAACCACATTCGCATCATCAGCGAAGAGCAGTTCAAAGGCATGGTCAGCGCTGCCGGGCTGGAAGTGCTGAGCCATAGCCAATACGGCTTTTACTGGTCGATGTGGATGCTGTTGTTCTGGGAAGCCAAAGTCGATTTCAGCAACGCCGACCACCCGTTGCTCAACCATTGGGCCGAAACCTGGAAGGCGATTCTCGAATCACCGCGCGGCGCCCAGATCAAACAGGCGCTGGACGCCGTCGTGGCGAAAAGCCAAGTCATCATCGCCCGCAAACCCTGAACACCGCACACCTGTAGCAGTGAGCCACGGGGTTATCGGTCTGCCCTGGAGTGCATTACCCTGTCGGCCACGCATTTCAGGGATCAGGGATTTCATGTGGTTTTTCGTTCGTCTCTCGGCCCTGTTGGCGGCTGCGTTGTTGCTCAATGCCTGTGAGCAACACGCCGCGCCAGCGCTCGACCAACAACTGTACGTCTGGCAACGCCAATGGACCCCGGCCCACCAAGCCGCGTTGCGTGACAGTCGCGCGGGTTTCTCGACGTTGCGGGTGTTGGCGCTGCAAGCCTTCCCGCAGGAAGGCTGGCGCCGGGCGCGGATTGATCCGGCGCTGCTCAAGCAGGACGGGCGGCCGTTGATTGCGGTGATTCGTCTGGATGGCCAGCTGCCGTCGCTGGATAAACAGCAGATCATCGGCCAGATCCAGCAAGTGCTCGCCGATTGGCAAACTCAAGGCTTAACCGTGAGCGGCGTCGAAATCGACCACGATGCCGGCAACGCGCGCCTGCCCGACTATCGAACCTTCCTCACGCAATTGCGCGCTGAACTGCCGAGCGCGTTACCGCTGAGCATCACCGCGTTGCCGGCCTGGCTCGACAGCGCGCAATTGCCCGAATTGCTCGCGAGCGTCGACAGCAGCGTGTTGCAGGTGCACGCGGTCAGCGATCCGCGTCGCGGCTTGTTCGACGCCAGGCAGGCTAAACAATGGGCCCAGGCCTGGAGCCGCGTCACCACCAAACCTTTTTATCTGGCGTTGCCGGCGTATGGCGTGGCGTTGTTGCCGGGGGCCAGCGGTGCGCCAGTGGTGGAAAGCGAAGTGCCGGTCGAGCGCGTCGGCAAACGCCGGGAATTGCTCGCCGATCCGTTGCAACTGAGCCAACTCGGCGCCGAATTGCGTGACGACCCGCCGGAGCATCTCGCCGGGCTGATCTGGTTTCGCCTGCCGCTGGCGGGCGATCGCCGCGCCTGGAGCCTGAGCACCTTGAACGCGGTCGCGCGCGGCGACGCGCTGCAAACGCGCCTGAGCCTGCAACTCGCCGAACAAAACGGCCTCTACGACATCGCCATCAGCAATCAGGGCAACCTCGACAGCCGATGGCCCGAGCGCCTGACGCTGGCGGTGAAAGACTGTGACGGCGCCGATGCGCTGGCCGGTTATGCATTGCAACAGACCCCGGATCTGCTTACTTTCACCCGCCTGCAGGACGGTCGAATCGCGGCCGGTGGACAGCGCGCCATCGGTTGGGCACGCTGCGCACATATTGATCAAGGAGGTTCGCATGTTTACCCGTAACTGGCCGCGTCATCTGCTCTGCCTGAGCCTCGGTTTGCCGCTCGGAACCGCGCTGGCCTGCGGGCCCGACTTCCCGATGCGCTTGCTGGATAACCGTGGCCAGTCGCTGTCGGAGCTGCCGGAAGGCAACTTCGCGTTCGAAGTCAGCCGCCTCGGCCACGCCATCGCCGGACTGAAAAACGTCACCGCTGCCAACACCGCGCCGAACTACATCTACGACGAAACCCCGGTGGACACCGAGCCGCGCGACAAGGCTGAACAGGCCGGTTTGAGCGCCGAACAGCAAGCGCTGGTGAAGCAATTGCGCGGTTTGACCGATGCCCGCCAAGTGGAAGAGCAGGGCGCGAGTCTGCCTGCCGAACAACGTCTGTACCTGGCCGGCGCCGTCGCCTTCAACAACGGCGACCACGGGTTGGCCGCCGAGTATTTCCACAAAGTCCTGGCGCTGCCGGCCGATCAACGCGCGTTGCGCAGCACGTGGGCCGCTTACTCGTTGGGCCGCGCCTTGTTTGCCGAGCATGACGCGGCGGGCGCCGCGCCTGACCTGTTGGCGCAGGCGCAAAAGGCGTTCGCGCAGACTCGCCAATTGAGCATCGACGGTTTCAGCGATCCGCTGGAACTGGGCGTCGCCAGCCTCGGCGAAGAAGCGCGCGTGGTCATGACCGCCGGCGACTGGAACCGCGCCATCGAGTTGTACGCCACGCAAAACGTCCACGGTTCAGCGGTGGGCTATTCCTCGCTGAAACAATTGGTCGGTGAACTGGCGGCGATGCCGGAGCCGCAAGTCGCCGCGTTGCTGCAGGGCAAAACCGTGCAGCAATTGGTCACCGCATCGTTGATCAGTCGGGTCGGCTGGTCATTTGGTGAGCAACCGGAGAACGAAAAGAAGCTGATCAAACTGCTGCAAAACAGCACACGCGGCAGCCTCGAAAATGCTGATCGCCTCGCCGCGCTGAATTATCAGCAGGGCGATTACGCCAGCGCCAAAGGTTTCGTCGAGCACGCCGGTGACGGCGGTCTGGCGTGGTGGGTGCGGGCCAAACTGGCGTTGCGCGAGGGCGACAAAACGGCGGCGACGGCGGCGTATGCCAAAGCCGCCCAAGCGTTCCCCGACAACGAATCCTGGGGCGCGCGGCAGACCCCGGACTGGGATTACGAAAGCCTTGAGCCGAAATGCCGGGTCGAGGGTGAGAGCGCGATTCTTGCGTTGCAACGCGGCGATTATCTGCAAGCGTTCGATCAGCTCTATCGCAGCCAATCGATCTATTGGCTCGACGCCGCGACCGTCGCCGAGCGCGTGCTGACCGTCGACGAACTCAAGCAATACGTCGACAAGCAAGTGCCAGCGCCGCCGCCGCGAACCCAGCAGGAACGCGACAACTACGTGCCGCTGCCGGTGGCCGCGAGTTTGCGCAATTTGCTCGGGCGGCGCTTGTTGCGTGAGGAGCGCTTCGATGAGGCGCCGGCTTATTTCGACAATGTCGAACTGCAAAACAAAGCCAAGGCCTACGCGCATTTTCGAAACGAGGCCAATAGCGCTTGGTGGCCAACCACCCGCGCCGCGGCGCTGTTCAACGCCGCGGCGTTTGCGCGGATGTCGGGAATGGAGATCCTGGGCTATGAAATGGCCCCGGATTACGCCACGTTCGGTGGCAACTACAGCCTGGAAAGTACAGAGCTGAAAGTCGGGCCACTGGTGGCTGAGGATGAAGTTCAACGCCAGCAGGCCAGCGCCGCCAAACCGGATCAGCGTTACCACTATCGGTTTATCGCCACCGCGCTGGCCAGCCGCGCGGCGGACAATTTGCCGCACACCAGCAGCGCTTTTGCCGCCGTGCTGTGCACCGCGGCGGGCTGGAATTCCAGTCTCGAAGATCAGAGCGCGCTGTATCAGCGTTACGTCAAGGAAGGGCCGTACGTGGTCTGGGCCGGTGACTTTGGCCACCAGTGCCCGTATCCCGACTTTGAAAACGCCAGCAAACGCTACGTGACCCAAGCCACGGATTCGGTGCGTTCAGCGCTGCGCCCGTACAAAACGCCGGTGCAGATCGGCGCGGTGGTGGTTGTGGTGGCCGGCGCGCTGTTGCTGATCAATCGCCGTCGGCGCACAACCCGCTAAGGCTCACGCCTGTTGCACAAAGGTCAGCCGCAACGCGAAGCCGATCAACAGGCTGCCAAACAGCCATTGCTGCACCCGTTGGGCCGAAGGACTGCGTTGCAGCCAACGGCCCAGCGCGGCGCCGACCAGTGCATAAGCGCTGTCGAACAGCAAACCAACCACCACCAGCGCCACGCCGAGCAGGGCGAACTGCGCGAGCACCGGCCCGCCGTGGGGATTGATGAACTGCGGCAGCAACACCGAGCAAAACAGCAAGGCTTTGGGGTTGAGCAGGTTGGTCAGCAAGCCGCGCTGGATCGACTCGCGCCAGCGCGGTTTTTCCAGCGTAGCGGCGGCGTTGTTCAAGTTCGGCAGCATCGTCGTGCGCAAACATTGAATACCGATCCACAGCAGATACGCGGCACCGGCCAGCCGCACCACGTCAAACGTCCACGGCGCTGCTTTGAACAACGCCGCCAGCCCCAGCGCCGCCAGCGCGACATGACAACCCCGGGCGATGCCCAAACCAATCGCCGTGGCCAGCGCCGCGCCTCGGCCCTGACGCGCGCCGGTTTGCAGCAGCAGAATCATGTCCGGGCCGGGCAACAGAAACACCACCGCCAGCGCCATGAAAAACAGCCCGAGACTTTGCATGTTGCACCGCCATTCGTTGTCGATTTGGTCAATCCAGTCTATGGCGGGAGGGCAGGGCAGGTGCGTGCGTAGTTGGCTTCTAAACTCAGCGGGATTGGCATAACCTGTCACGCAACCACTCATTGACCATCAGGATCTGCCAAGCGATGAAACTCGATGCCTACGACCGCAAGATTCTTGCTGCCCTGCAACGCGACGGCCGCCTGAGCAATGTGCAATTGGCTGATGAGATCGGGCTGTCGGCGTCGCCGTGTTTGCGTCGGGTGCGGATGCTGGAGGAGGCGGGGGTGATTCGCGGCTATCAGGCGAATGTCGATCGCGATGAAGTCGGGCTCGGGTTGACGGTGTTTGTCGGGGTCAAGGTTGAACGGCACAACGACGAACAGGCCGATACGTTTCGCGAGGCGGTGACGGCGCTGCCGGAAGTTATTTCGGCGTTTCTGGTGTCGGGGGAATCGGACTTTCTGCTGCAAGTGGTAGTGCCGGACTTGCGCGCGTACGAGCGTTTTCTCACCGGGCGCTTGCTCAAGTTGCCGGGGGTCAGCGACATCCGCAGCAACTTCGCGATCCACACCGTGAAAACCCCAGGCGCGCTGCCGCTGGGGCATTTACCTCAGTAAAACCGCGGCGGGGCCATCGCGAGCAGGCTCACTCCCACATTGAAATGCATTCCCCTGTAGGCGCGAGCCTGCTCGCGATAGCGGTCGACCGGCCGGCATTTACATCTGCGTCGCCATCCCTTCGACATTCATCGCTGCCTGGCGCAACGCCTCGGAGCGGGTCGGGTGCGGGTGGCAGGTCAGGGCGATGTGTTCGGCCGAGGCGCTGAATTCCATGGCCACGCAATACTCGCCGATCATTTCGCTGACGCTCGGGCCGACCAGATGCACGCCGAGGATTTCATCAGTGCGCTCATCGGCCAGCACTTTGGCAAAACCTTCGGTTTCGTGATTGATCTTCGCCCGGCTGTTGGCGGTAAACGGGAACTTGCCGACCTTGTACGCCCGGCCCTCGGCCTTCAACTGTTCTTCGGTTTTGCCGACGCTGGCCAGCTCCGGCCGGGTGTAGATCACGTTCGGGATCAGGTTGTAATTGACCTCGCCAGCCTTGCCGACGATCTGCTCGACGCACGCCATCGCTTCGTCCTCAGCCTTGTGCGCGAGCATCGGCCCGGACGTCACATCGCCGATTACCCAAACGCCTGCCGCTTCGGTGCGATGGCCCTGGTTGGCGAGCATGCCGCGCTTGTCGGTGGCGAGCCCGACGTTCTCCAGCCCCAGACCTTCGGTGAAAGGTCGGCGACCGATGGCGACCAGCACGTAATCCGCTTCAAGCAATTCGGCGGTGCCACCGGCAGCAGGTTCGACGCTCAGCTGCACGCCGTTCTCGGACGTGGTGGCGCTGGTGACTTTCGAACTCAACTTGAAGCTGATGCCTTGCTTGCTCAAGGAACGCTGCAAGGTTTTGCCGGCCTCGGCATCGACGCCGGGGCAAATCCGCTCGAGGTATTCGACCACCGTCACCTGCGCGCCCAAGCGCCGCCAGACCGAGCCCAGTTCCAGGCCAATCACTCCGGCGCCAATCACCACCAGGTGTTTCGGCACCTCGCTCAACGACAGCGCGCCGGTGGAGTCGAGGATGCGCCGGTTGTCGATGTCGACGCCGGGCAGGGGAGTGGGCTCGGAGCCGGTAGCGATGATGATGTCCTTGGCGCTCAACTCGGTTTTATCGCCGGCGCTGTCAGTGACGGTGACTTTGCCCGGCCCGTCGATATGGCCCCAGCCCTTGATCCAGTCGACTTTGTTTTTGCGAAAGAGAAACTCGATGCCCTTGGTCAGACCGGTCACGCTTTCATCCTTCTGCTTCATCATCTGCGCGAGGTTGAGCGTCGGTTTGACCTCGATGCCGAGGTTGGCGAATTCCGCACCCATGGCCGCGTCGTAGAGTTCGGAGGCGTGCAGCAGGGCTTTGGACGGCATGCAACCGACGTTCAGGCACGTACCGCCGAGCGTCGCGCGGCCCTCAACGCACGCGGCTTTGAGGCCCAACTGGCCCGCGCGAATCGCCGCGTTATAACCGCCCGGGCCACCGCCCAGAATCACGACGTCATAGGTGCTCATGCTTGTACTCCTGAGTAGGGACCGGATGGTTAACCGTAGCTGCTGGTAAAAATTACGAGCGTAATATGAGCGTTTCGCGGTGTTTCGGTCAAGGCTTCAGCCAAGCGACAGGTCGGCGGCTTTAGATGGAGTGATTTACAACGGAAATTTCACCCGCTTCGTTATAAGGTAACGACGAGTAACAAGATGTGACGTCGGCAATCAATAAATCTGGGGTGGTATGCAAGTCGATCTTGATGTCGATGCAACGCAAGTAAGCGGGTTGCCGCGCTTTCAGCAGGCGCAGTTTCAGCAGCGGCGGTTGCGTCAGTACGCGATAGCCCTGGGTGCGCTCGCGGCGATTGGGCTGGTGTTGGCGTTTTTCGTCGCGCTGTTTGCGCCGCAGTCGCTGTGGGGCGCGTTGCTGGTCAATCAGAGCGGCGGTTTGCTGGTGTTGATTGGCGGTTTGCAAGCGGCCGGTTGGGTCACCGAATGGCGCGCGCGGGCGATGCATCCGGCGCTGGCGCTGCCGGTTATTGCCGACGAAGAAGTGCCTGCGCCGGTGGGCGGGTACGAACGCTTGCTCGACCGGATCGGCCAGCGCTGGGTGCGCATGCTCGCGCAGATCGGCGCGCCGACGTTGTGGCTGGCCGGTTGGGCGTTGTTGACGTTGTACAGCATCGCGCAAGTCTGGAACCTGAGTCTGGCCCCGGCCACGCTGGGTGTGGCGGCCAGTGTCGGCGCTTCGTTGTCGTTGCTGCTGGCCTTCGGTTTGTTGGTGCTGGAACGCCAACTCGCGCAGGAAAACTCCGCCGAATGGCCGGAGGCGAACGCGTTGGCGCAGCTCACGCGCGTGGCGATTATCTGTCTGGTGTTGAGCGCGTTGTGCCTGTTGTTCGCCAGCCAAACTTCAGTCTGGCCGGTACGTCTGGCGGTGTTGATCGGTCTGCTGCCGGGGTTGGTGGCAGCCGAATTGCTGCTGCGCGCCGTGCTGTCGCTTTTCAGTCCGCCACGCGAACAAGTCGAACCGACATTGCTCGCGCGCAGTTTCATCGCCGACCTGCTGCGCTGGCCGCCGCAGCCGCTGCTGGCGTTGCAGCATGAATTGCACAACCGCTTCGGCATTGACCTGCGGCAGATCTGGGCCTTCACCTATATGCGCCGCGCCTTCTTGCCGGTGCTGGCGGTGGTGGCGGTCATCGGTTGGGCGCTGACCGGTGTTCACGAAATTCCCTTGCAGGGGCGCGGCATCTACGAGCGTTTCGGCAAACCGGTGCAAGTCTTCGGCCCTGGTTTGCACGCCGGTTTGCCGTGGCCGCTGGGTCGCGTGTTGAGCGTCGAGAACGGCGTGGTCCACGAGTTGGCCACCAGCGTCAGCGACGGAGCAGGGGTGCCGATGGCCGCTGAACCGGCAGAAGGTCCGCCGCCAGCGATCGCCAATCGCTTGTGGGACGCCAGCCACGTCAACGACAAATCCCAAGTCATCGCCAGCAGCCGCGCCGACAAACAGAGCTTGCAGATCGTCAACATGGACGTGCGTTTCGTCTACCGCATCGGCCTCAGCGATCAAGCGGCATTGGCCGCGACTTATAACAGCGCCGACGTACCGACGCTGATTCGCAGCACCGCGAGCCGGATTCTGGTGCACGACTTCGCGTCGCGAACCCTCGACGGTTTGCTTGGCGCCGACCGGGTAGGGCTGGGCGACGAGATTGGCCGCGCGGTGCAAGCCGACTTGCAGAAACTCGACAGCGGCGTGGAGATTCTCGCGACGGTGGTCGAAGCCATTCACCCACCGGCCGGCGCAGCCAATGCGTATCACGCGGTGCAAGCGGCGCAGATTGGCGCGCAAGCGTTGATCGCGCGTGAAC
>NZ_MKGS01000037.1:0-10334 GCF_002836905.1 Pseudomonas sp. 43NM1
CAATCCCCCCACCCAAAACCCCATCAAGGCTTCCCATTCGCATACAAATAATCTGTAGCCAACGAAGCCATCGTCCGCACCCCAACCACCAGCGCCGACTCATCCACAAAGAACCCCGGATTATGATTGGGCGCCGCTTTGCTCAAATCCTGATCCCTGGGCGTCACGCCCAAGAACACAAACAACCCCGGCACTTCTTTCGCATAGAACGAAAAATCTTCCGCGCCGCCCACCAGCGGCCCTTGCACCACGTCGTCTCTCGCCGCCCAGCGCAGGGTCGGCAACATTTTCTCGGTCAGCGCCGGGTTGTTAATCGTCGGATCGTATTTTTCGATGATGGTCACTTCGGCTTTCGCGCCGCCGCTTTCGGCGATTTTTTCCACGGTTTGGCGGACGTCGGTGTGCAGTTTTTGGCGGATGCCGTAGTCGTAGGAGCGGATGGTGCCGGTCATGTCGAGTGATTCAGGAATGATGTTGTAGCGCGTGCCGCCGTTGATGGTGCCGATGCTGACGACCGAAGGGTAGGACGAGATGTCGGTGCGCCGGCTAACCACGGTTTGCAGGCCGACGATGGTTTGGGCGCCGACGGTGATCGGGTCGATGCCGTCCCAGGGGCGGCCGGCGTGGGTTTGTTTGCCGAGGATTTTGATGCGCAGGTCGTCGGAGCTGGCGAGGGTCGGGCCAGGGCGGTAGGCGATTTGCCCGGCGGGGACGCCAGCCCAGACGTGCAAGCCAAACACGGCGTCGGGTTTCGGCGATTGCATCGCGCCTTCAGCGATCATCATTTTTGCGCCCCAGGTATTCGTGCCATCCGGGATGAAGTCGCTTGGGCCTTCTTCGGCCGGTTGGAAGTAGAACACCACCGTGCCGGGCAGCGTTTCGCGCAGGCCTGTAAGAATTTTCGCCGTGCTCAGCAGGATCGCGGTGTGCGCGTCGTGGCCGCAGGCGTGCATCACGTCGACTTCTTTGTTGAGGTAGGTGCCTTTGGCTTTCGAGGCGAATGGCAGGTCCGCGACTTCCTTGACCGGCAGCGCGTCCATGTCGGCGCGCAGGGCCACGGTCGGGCCGGGCAGGGCGCCTTTGAGGACGGCGACCACGCCGGTGCGGGCGACGCCGGTTTTGACCTCCAGGCCCATCGCGCGCAGTTGTTTGGCGACCAGTTCGGCAGTGCGTTTCTCGGTATTACCGAGCTCTGGATGCGCGTGGATGTCGCGGCGGGTTTCCAGCAGTTCGGGTTCGAGCGCCTTGGCTTGCTCGGCGATGTAGCTGCGGCTGGTTTCCCGGGTGTCGGCGCTGGCGTGGGTGGCCAGCGCGCCGAGCAGGCTCAGCAGGCAGGTTTGGGCAATGCGAGTCAGCGGCATCGGTGTTCTCCATGGCTGTTGTTTTTGTTGGCTTCAATGCCTGTGACCGGAGCCGCCGCCCAGAGTGCTATTCCTTCTGCACGCCGCCGCCCGCGGTGATCACCTGCACACTCATCCGCGGCGTCGCCAGATCCAGCCCGGCCTCATCCAAATGCCGTTTCAGCGACAAGTTGAACGCGCGCGACACTTCCCACTGTTTGATCGGCGCCGTCTTGAACCGCGCCCGCAGGATCGCGCTGCCGGACTCGAAACTCTCAACGCCTTGAATCTCCAGCGGTGACCAGATGTTGCGGCGTTGCAGCGGATCGGTGCGCATTTTCTGGCCGACCTCGCGCATCAGTTTGATCGCCTCGTCGATTTCCATGTTGTACGGCACCGCCACGCGGAAAATCGCGTAGCCGAATTCGCGCGAGTAGTTCTTGATGCTTTTGATTTCGCTGAACGGGATGGTGTGGACGATGCCGTCGATGTCGCGCAGGCGCACGGTGCGGATGGTCAGGCCTTCGACGGTGCCGAGGTGGCCGCCGACGTCCACGTAGTCGTCGATGGCCAGCGAGTCTTCGATGATGATGAACAGGCCGGTGATCAAGTCGGCAACCAGCGATTGCGCGCCGAAACCGATGGCCAGACCGATCACACCGGCACCCGCCAGCAGTGGCGTGACGTTCATGCCCATGTTCGCCAGCGCGACGATCAGCGCGATGATGAAAATCGCCACGAACAGCACGTTGCGGATCAGCGGCATCATCGTTTGCGCCCGCGCGTTGGCCAGGCCTTTGCGCGAACGGGTGAGGGCGTGGTGCACGGCGGTGTCGCTGAGAATCCAGATCAGCCAGGCAAAAATCAGCGTACCGGCGAGGCTGAACAGTTTGACGCTGACTTCATGCCCTTCGCCCTCGGTGAAGGAAATCAGCGACATGCCCCAGACGCGCAAACCGAGCTCGATGAACACCAGCCACACGAACAAATGCGCGAGGGTGTAGCAGAAGCTTTTCAGCCGGTCGGAATACAGCGCGTGGCGTTTCACCCCGCGTTGCGGTTTCAGTGAATGGCGGCGCACCAGGCCATTGATGACCATGCACAACACCAGCAGCACGGTGCAGATCAGCGATTGGCGCAACGCGGTGCTGGTGTCGCCGGCCGAGAAGAATGTCGCAAACAGCGAAATGCACACCAGCACCAGCGCCGGTACGTACCAGAACGTTCCGAGGATATCGATGGTGTCGCTGAGGGCGCGACGGGTCAGGCGTCGCGACAACGGCTGGTTGCGGATCAGGTGCGCGATCGGGCGGCGGAAGCGCAGGATGAACAGCCCGGTGGACAGCGCGGCCATGACATTGGCGATGGTCGCGGCGGTATGAGCCAGGTGCGTGCCGAGGCTGGCGACCAGTCGCGGGTCGCTCAGGGCTTCACCGAACGCAGCGAAACTACCGATCAGCCACAGCGGCCGGAACGCCTGATGACGCAGGATGTACAAGGCGCGATGGCGGTGCGGGCCGTCGAGCACGGAGAACGCAATCACGCAGATCGCCGAGAAACAGGTGCCGACCACCAGCGCATACGCCAGCACCATCGCCAGGCTTTTGCCCAGCGAGGACGGCAGCGCGTAACTCATGTAAACCGTCATCACCAGCGCAATCAGCCACGGCCCGAGCTTGCGCAGGGCGAAGCGCAGCATGTCGAGGGCTTTGGGGTGTTGCGGCAATTCTTCGGTGAGGCCGAAGCGCATGCGCACGCGGTGGCTGATCCAGATCAGCGCGGCGGCGAGCAGGCTCCAGACCATCAGGATCATCGCGAAGGCAAAAATGATCGGCAGCCATTCGTTGGCCGGGAGCATCAGCGCGGAGAATTCTTCCTTGGCCAAACCAAATTCCGCGGACCAGCGCGTGAGCGGGCTGTCGGCCCCGGAAAATTTGCTTTCGAAACTGGCGAGCGTGCCGCCGATCAAGCCCAGCACGCCTTCTTCGGCGGTTGGTTGGGCTTTTTTGGTGACGTCGCGGAGCTTTTTCAGATCGGCGAGCAGCTTGGTGCGTTGTTGATCGTTTTCCAGCGACTTGATCACTTCGTCGAGCGATTGCCCCAGCGGTGCCTGGGCTTCGGGTTGGGTTTTCGACGAGTTGTTGAGCAGACCGGGCAAACCGACGGCTTGGGCAGGCGCGATCGGCAGCAACGTCATGAGGCAGATAAGGAGGAAACAAGGCAGGGCAAAAAGACGAGCGAACACTAGGCGGTCAACCTCGGGATGAGCGGATCGGCCGAGTGTACGAGGCCGTCAAAATCAATGCGAGCCGGGGCGCGGATTTATTCGTTGAGTTTGGCGAGGATTTTGTACACGACGGTGGCGAGGATCAGCAGCATGCCGAGCCACATGGCGAAGACGCCGGCGTTTTTGTCACGGAAATTGAAGCCGATTGCCAGCATGATCATCCCGGCCAGAATCGGGATCAGCATGGCGTGGAAGGAAGACATCGTAATCATGGCGACAGCCTTGTCGTAGGGGATTACTCAAGTCTAGGTGGGTTTTGCGTGAGCGCAGACTGACACCTGTAGGAGCATGGCTTGCCCGCGATGGCGATCTCATTGACGCCATCGCGGGCAAGCCTTGCTCCTACAGGGGCGCAGCGTCTACGGCAACTCGCGGCAGCTGTAGAACGCGCTCAGGACTTTGACCAGATGCGCCAAGTCGTGGCTGCCGCACAGTTCGCGGATCGAGTGCATGGCGAACGTCGGCAGGCCGATGTCCACGGTGCGCACGCCGAGGTGGCTGGCGGTGATCGGGCCGATGGTCGAGCCGCAGCCCATGTCGCTGCGCACCACGAAGCTTTGCACCGGCACTTCTTCGGCCATGCACAGATGGCGGAAGAACCCGGCGGTTTCGCTGTTGGTGGCGTAGCGCTGGTTGCTGTTGACCTTGATCACCGGGCCTGCGTTGAGTTTCGGGCCGTGGTTGGCGTCGTGTTTCTCGGCGTAGTTGGGATGCACGCCGTGAGCGTTGTCGGCCGAAATCAGCAGCGATTTCTGAATCGTCCGCACGAACTCATCACCTTCCGGCAACAAGCGGCGCAGCGTCTGCTCGAGCATTGGGCCGTCGGCGCCGCACGCCGAGCAGGAGCCGACTTCTTCGTGGTCGTTGGCGACAAACACGCAGGTTTCGTCGGTTGCGGTAGTCAGCAACGCTTGCAGGCCGGCGTAGCACGACAGCAGGTTGTCGAGGCGCGCGCCGGCAATGAAATCACCGTGCAAGCCAATCACTGCAGCGCTTTGGGTGTCGTAAAAGCTCAGCTCGTAATCAAGCACCACGTCGGCGTTCAGCCCGTGTTCGCGGGCCAGTTGATCGGTGAGCACGGCGCGGAAGTCCACGCGTTCGTCACCGGCAAATTGCGCGAGGATCGGCGGCAGTTCGGTTTGCGCGTTGATCGCCCAACCCATGTTGGCTTCACGGTTGAGGTGAATGGCCAGGTTGGGAATGGTCGCGATCGGCGCCTTGAAGTCGATCAATTGGCTTTCGACTTTGCCATCGCGGCGGAAGGTCACGCGGCCGGCCAGCGACAGGTCGCGGTCGAACCACGGTGCCAGCAGCGCGCCGCCATAGACTTCGACGCCCAACTGCCAGAAGCCCTGACGTTGCAGTTCCGGTTGCGGTTTGACCCGCAGGCACGGGCTGTCGGTGTGAGCGCCGACCATGCGAATGCCGCCGTGCAGGGGCGAGTGACGGCCCATTTTGAAGGCGACAATCGAGGAATCATTGCGGGTGACGTAGTAACGACCGTTGGTTTCGACGGCCCACGGTTCACGCTCGTCAAGCCGCGAGAAACCCGCCGCTTCCAGGCGCTGAACAAGGCTGGCAGTGGCATGAAACGGGGTAGGGGAGGCCTTGAGGAAGTCGATCAGGCCTTGGTTCAACTCTTCGCGCATAAGAAACTCCAGACAGCAATGGGCGCGAGTTTAACGCAAAGTGCGTCGGGCGCCGAACCTCAGTGCATGAAGATCATCGTGGCAAGCGAGCTTGGTCTGGCGAGGTGGTTCACTGTGGCGAGGGGGTTCACTATGGCGAGGGGGCTTGCCCCCGTTCGGCTGCGAAGCAGCCGCCAATCAAGCAACCGCAATCTCCCTGACGCAACGGTGGCAAAAGTTTGGGGGCGCTGCGCACTCCAACGGGGGCAAGCCCCCTCACCACGGCCAGCTTCTTTAGCCACGAAAGCTCGCGGCCACAGGTTAATTACATGTCTTCAGAACGGTGCGGGGCATTCGAAGCGCAGGCGTTCGCCGGTTTGCGGCTGGGTGAAGCTCAGCATGCTCGCGTGCAAACACAGGCGCGGCCAGGCAGCCAGGGCCTGTTCGTGGGCGTAGAGGCCGTCGCCGAGCAACGGATGGCCGATCGACAGCATGTGCACGCGCAATTGATGCGAGCGGCCGGTGATCGGCGTCAGCTCGACGCGGCACCAGTCGCCGCAGCGTTCCAGCACGCGCCAGAACGTCAGGGCATTCTTGCCGAATTCGTGATCGACTACATGCCGGGGTTTGGTCGGCGGATCGTAGCGCAACGGCAAATCGATGCTGCCGCTGTCCAGCTCCGGTTGGCCCCAGCACAGCGCGGTGTAGGCCTTTTCGGTTTCGCGGTCGTGAAACTGTCGAGACAATTCGCGGTGCGTGTCCGGGTCGCGGGCCAGCAGAATGATGCCGGAGGTTTCCCAATCCAGCCGATGGACGATGCGCGCTTCCGGGTAGCCGTTTTCTTGCAGACGGGTAATCAGGCAGTCCTTGTTGTCATCGGCCCGGCCGGGCACGGAGAGCAACAGGGTCGGTTTGTTCACCACCAGAACGGCGGCGTCCTGATGAATGATCTGGATGTTCGACAACGGCATTAAAACAGCCTCGTAACAAACGCCAACGGCGACTCAGGCCCCCGCACTCTGTAGGAGCGAAGCTTGCTCGCGAATGCGTCACCTCGGTCTATCAGATACACCGAGTTGCCTCTGTTCGCGAGCAAGCTTCGCTCCTACGGAGTGCATAAGAGCCTGAGTCGCCGTGGCTCCCGCTGGTTCGACTAGCGATCCGGCAGGGTGATATTGAGTTCCAGAATCGAGCAGCTACCCTGGTTTTCCAGGGCGACGTGCACGTCATCGGACCCGATATTGACGTACTTGCGGATCACTTCCACCAGTTCCTTCTGCAAGGCTGGCAGGTAATCCGGGGTACTGCGTTGGCCGCGTTCATGCGCCACGATGATCTGTAGACGCTCTTTCGCTACCGACGCGGTACTAACCTTTTTACTGGCACGAAAGAAGTCAAAAAGATTCATTATTTACCTCCAAACAGGCGCTCGAAGAAGCCCTTCTTCGTCACATCGAGAAAACGATGTGCCTTTTCTTTGCCAAGGAGGCGATCGACCGCATCACCGTAGGCCTGACCGGCGTCGCTCTGGTCGTCGAGAATCACCGGCACGCCAGAGTTGGAGGCTTTCAGAACCGCTTGGGATTCCGGAATCACGCCCAGCAGGGTCACCGCGAGAATTTCCTTAACGTCTTCAACGCCGAGCATTTCGCCGTCGTTGACGCGCTGCGGGTTGTAGCGAGTCAGCAGCAAGTGTTCCTTGATCGGATCTTCGCCACGTTCGGCGCGACGCGACTTGCTCGCCAGCAGGCCGAGCATGCGGTCCGAGTCACGTACCGAGGACACTTCCGGGTTGGTCACGATGATCGCTTCATCAGCGAAGTACATCGCCAGGTGCGCGCCTTTCTCGATACCGGCAGGGGAGTCGCAGACCACGAACTCAAATTGTTCCTTGAGCTCCATCAGGACCTTTTCCACGCCTTCGACGGTCAGCGCGTCTTTGTCGCGGGTCTGACTGGCGGCCAGCACGTAGAGGTTTTCCAGACGTTTGTCTTTGATCAGCGCCTGCTGCAGGTTGGCTTCACCGTTGACCACGTTGACGAAGTCATACACCACGCGACGTTCGCAACCCATGATCAGGTCGAGGTTACGCAAACCGACGTCGAAGTCGACGATCACTGTTTTGTGGCCGCGCAGAGCGAGGCCGGTACCGATAGCGGCGCTGGTGGTGGTCTTACCCACACCACCCTTGCCGGATGTAACCACGAGAATCTTGGCCAAGGTGTTTCACCCCTAAGGAAAAGGACATTTAGCCCCTGAAAAACATCTCTTGAAAAACTACTGCAGTCGGACAGCCTTGGCTGGAATCCGGTCCTGGGCGGCACTTACTTTGGGTAAACACTGCTTGTGGCCTTTTTCCTACTTCGTTTGAGCCGTTTTCGCTACGTTTTAGAGATGCTTGGAAAATGCGGCAGTATCCGTTAAAGACGAATGATGTTCAACACGTCGCCCGACAGGCTGACTTGAACGCCCGAGCCCCACAGTGGATCGCGACGCAGGTCTTCGGAAACCTTGTAATGGCCGGCAATGGAGAGCAATTCCGCGCTCATCTGCTGACAGAAAATCCGCGCTTTCCAGTCGCCCTTGACCCCGGCCAAGGCACGACCGCGCATCGGGCCGTATACATGGATGTTGCCATCGGCGAGAAGTTCCGCCCCCGGGCTGACCGAAGAAATCACTACCAGATCGCCACCCTGGGCATATATCTGTTGGCCACCACGTACTGGCGAAGTGATGACTTTGGTCGGTTTAATCGTCGGCTCCGGCGGTTTCTCCGGTTTTTTCACCACTACGCCTTCGTTCGGCTCCAGCGGACGCTCACGCGCGCCGGACGGCGGCAGCACCGGCAGGTCGACGGCGATGGCAGCAGCGATGTCTTCGATGCGGCTGGCGCGGATCGCCAACGTGCGCAGGCCGTGCGAGCGGCAAACGCGCATCAGCCCCGGCAAATCGACAGCGCCTTCGCTCGGCGGCAGCTTGTCCAGCGCCAGCACCAGCGGCGCGTTGCTGAAGAAATTCGGCGCCTGGGCGACCTTGGCGGCCAGTTGTCGATCGAGGCTCTCGAGGTCGTTACGCGCCAGCTCCAGCACCGTAATGGCGAGCATGCTGCCCTTCAACTGGAACACGGGATCTTGGTCTAGCGGATCGGTTTGGCTCATGGTCGGCATACAACGGCTTGTCACTAAAAGTGCCGAGACTTATAACGAGAACGCCCGCAGGCCGCAAGCCGGGTCGAACGATGTAGAATGCGCGGCCATTGTCTTTCCGGAACCTTTAATGGATCGCCCGCGTTTTCGTACAGCATTTCTTTCTCCGCGTTTCTGGCCGCTGTGGTGCGGGCTGGGGCTGTTGTGGCTGATCGTGCAGTTGCCGTACCCGGCGCTGCTGTTTGTCGGCCGCGCCCTCGGTGCCCTGATGTACCGCGTGGCGGGCGACCGACGGCGCATTGCCAAACGCAACCTTGAACTGTGTTTCCCGGAAAAATCCGCGGCCGAACGCAAGCGCCTGCTCAAGGAAAACTTCGCCTCCACCGGCATTGCCTTCTTCGAAATGGCCATGAGTTGGTGGTGGTCACGCGAGCGTCTGGCCAAATTGGCGCATGTCGAAGGCCTGGAGCATTTGAAAAAAGCCCAGCGCGACGGCAAAGGCGTGATTCTGATGGCGCTGCACTTCACCACGCTGGAAATCGGCGCGGCGTTGCTCGGCCAGCAGCACACCATCGACGGCATGTACCGCGAACACAAAAATCCGTTGTTCGACTACATCCAGCGTCGCGGTCGCGAGCGGCATAACCTCGATTCGCTGGCGGTGGAGCGCGACGACGTGCGCGGCATGCTCAAGTTGCTGCGCGCCGGCCGGGCGATCTGGTACGCGCCGGATCAGGACTATGGCGCCAAGCAAAGTATCTTTGTGCCGCTGTTCGGGATTCAAGCGGCGACCGTCACCGCGACCAGCAAATTTGCCCGCTTGGGCAAGGCGCTGGTGGTGCCGTTCACGCAGGAGCGTCTGGCGGACGGCAGCGGTTATCGGTTGGTGATTCATGCGCCGCTCGAAGGTTTCCCCGGCGAAACCGAAGAAGCCGACTGCATCCGCATCAATCAATGGGTCGAAGGCGCCTTGCGCGATTGCCCGGAGCAATACCTCTGGGCCCATCGCCGCTTCAAGAGCCGCCCGCCCGGCGAACCTAAACTGTACGCAAAACGCGGCTGAACCCCGATCCCCTGTAGGAGCGAGGCTTGCCCGCGAAGGCGTCATCTGCGACACCCAGAAACCGAGGTGAAGCCTTCGCGGGCGAGCCTCGCTCCTACAGGTTTTGTGTTAGACAGGGCTGGAATAATGATCCCGTCCAGCACCATGGAGCGTTGTGCATGAATCCAGGCGAACCGGTTACAGGATTGATTCTTTCCGGCGGCGGGGCTCGGGCGGCGTATCAGGTGGGCGTGCTGGCGGCGATTGCCGAATTGTTGCCGGTGGGCGCTGACAATCCGTTCCCGGTGATCGTCGGCACTTCCGCCGGGGCGATCAACGCGGTCAGTCTGGCCAGCGGCGCAATGGATTTTCGCAGCGCCATCGAGCGCCTCACCGCGTTCTGGCAGGGCTTTCGCAGCCATCAAGTGTTGCGCAGCGATTGGCCGGGGGTGATCCATCAGGCCGCGCGGTTTGTCAGTCGCAGCTTGTTGGGTATCGGCGCGCCGGTGCCGGTGGCGCTGCTCAACAGTTCGCCGCTGCGCAATCTGCTCAACGAAAAATTACAGATGAACGGCATCGCCGAGGCCATCGCGCGCAAGCAATTGCAAGCAGTGGCGGTGACCGCGTTCGGTTATGAATCGGGGCAGGCGGTCACGTTCTATCAGGGCGGCGGGACGATTGATGCGTGGTTGCGCCATCGCCGCATTGGCGTGCCGACCCAATTGAGCGTTGAACATTTGCTCGCCAGTTCGGCGATTCCGCTGTTGTTTGCGCCGGTGAAAATCGGCGACGAATTTTTCGGCGATGGCGCGGTGCGGCAGTCGGCGCCGATCAGCCCGGCGCTGCACCTTGGCGCCACGCGCGTGCTGGTGGTCGGCGTCAGCGGCAACC
>NZ_MKGS01000038.1:0-10218 GCF_002836905.1 Pseudomonas sp. 43NM1
GCCGAGCGCGACCCGTTGTTGCTGGCCGCCGGACAGTTGCTCCGGATAGCGCCGCAGCAAATCGCCCAGACCCAGCCGCTGCACCAGATGCGCCTGCCAGCGCGGATCGTGACGCCCGGCCAGCCGCGCCTGAAACGCCAGGTTGTCTTCCACACGTAAACTGCCGATGAGGTTGAACTGCTGGAACACCAAGCCGATTTCAGTGCGCCGCCAGTTGGCCAGTTGCGCTTCGTTCATCTGATCGAGCCGATGCTCACCGCTGCTGATGCTGCCGCGATCCACCTTATCCAGCCCGGCAATCAGGTGCAGCAAGGTGCTTTTACCACTGCCCGACTCGCCCATCAGTGCCAGGCTGCTGCCGGGTTTCAGCGTCAGGTCGATGCCTTGCAGCACTGGCAATGGACCTTGCGGGGTGGCGTAGCTTTTGTAGACACCTTGGACAGACAACATGGGCAAACCCGTTTGATAAGCGTGGGGCAAGGATAGCGGACGCGACCGCAGGTTACCTGACAGTTCTAACAGTAGCGGGCGCGCAGGCGCGGGTATCTAATAATGTCATGCAAGGAGTGTCTGATACCGGGGATGGTCATCGCTTTGCCCACCAGCGCTGCGCAGGAAAGAGGCTCGAATGATGAAAACGTCACTGCACATCAGCCGCAAGACCGACGCCAAAACCGCCGGCAAATTCCTGCGCAAGCCGCTGGTCATCGGCGTGGTCGAAGTCGGTCGGGAACCCAACAGCCTCGCGCTTGCCGCCAATGATCGTTTGGCCCTCGTGTGCAATACCGAGGACCGCACGCTGTCGCTGATCGACACTGATGCGATGTGCGTGATCGCGGTGATAGCGCTGCCGATCCGACCACTGGCGATCGTTGTCGATGCCCGAAGAAATCGCGCATATGTCGGCGGACTGGGGCAATCGAGAGTCATTGTGGTTGATATTTCGGCTCGCAAAATCGCCGGCGAAATCGCTGCCAGCGAAGGGCATGCGATGACCATCGATACCCACAGTCAACGCCTCTACGTGCACGCCAACAGCGCCGGCAATGGCCAGTTGTGCATCATCGATACCGCGAGCGACAGGCTGATCAAGCGCTTCATCACCGGTCCGTTCGCCAGCGCTGCGGTGCTCAGTCGCGATGGACGCCTGTTCATCTGCGATTACCTGCGCCACGCGCTGAACGTGCTGGATAGCGTAACCGGTGAGATCACTACGGTGCTGTCACTGCCCGATCCCTTCGAGGAATTCGCCCTCAGCCCTGCGGGGGATTTCGGCTACGCGCCTTACCGGACGGATGAGCGCATCGTCGCCAAGATCGATCTGGCGAGCTACGACGTGGTCGACCTGCTGCCGGTTCCGCCGCTGCCGCACGGCCTGACGTTCAGCCCGAACGGTGCACTCGCGTGTTGCTGCAGCGCGGCTGAACGCAACGTCACGATCATCGACACCGCAACCTGGCAAGTGGTCAGCCGCTTTCAGGCAGGTCTTTATCCGCAAAGCCCGGTGTTCAGCGCCGATGGCACTCGGTTGTACCTCTGCGATTCGTTTGGCAATGCGGTTTGGGTGGTGGCGCTGGACTGATCGCTGCAGATCAACAACGCGGTCATGCCCTCACTGCCCCGCCGCCACACTCGTCGCCGACTCGGCCGGCGTGACAATTGTCTTCAGGTCGATGTGCTTCCACTGCGGTTTCGCCCCCAGCCGCGCGTTGAACCGGTAGTTGAAAGTGAAGTCATCCGCCGTCGCCACGTTCAGCGGTTTGCCGTACACCGCTTCAACGCCCGCCAGGTCGTAACCCATCAACTGCAACATTGTCGGGAAGATGTTGTAGTGGCTGGAGCGATCCTTGTTCGCGGTTAATTGCGCTGACCAGTCGAGCGTCTGCAAATCGCTGCCCTGAATCACCACCAGCGGCACCAGCCCTTCTTCTTCCACCGGATCGCCGCCGCAGTGGGTATTGAGCCCCGGGTTGCCGCGCTCATGCAGATCCTGGCCATGATCCGAGGTGTAGATCAGCACCGCATTGCTCAGGTCAGCCTGGGCAAACAGCCGCGAGAAAAACTCCCCGACGTTCCACAGCAAAGTATTTTTGTAGGCGTTGCGGTAGAGCATCCAATCGTCCGGCTGACCATTGAAGCCATCGCGTTTGCCGGTATCCGCCACTTCGACAAATTGCCCGCGCGGCAAGGTCGGGCGATAGGTCATGAAGGCGTCCGGGTATTTGTCGTGGACCGGAAAATGCGCGCCGACCTTGTTGATCACCACCAATTGCGGCGTGCCGTCGTTGAGCAATTCGATGAGCTTGGTCGCGGCCGCCATGTCGCGATCGAGTACGCTGGTTTTGTCGAATTGCACAAACTCGTCGATGTCTTTTTTCTCGGCATCGTTCATCAGGTTCTGCAGGTTGCCGCCCGTGCGCTGGGCGTCGATGTAGACGGTGCGCAGCCCGGCTTTTTTCGCGTACTGCCAGATCGACGGCAACGTGGTGTTGATGCGCATGTAGTCGGCGCGGGTGCCGCCGTAGCGCAGGGTGATATTGGTGTCGGCGCTGCAATTGGCGATGGAAGCGGCGTAGCCATAATTGAAAATATCGACGCCGGGCCGAGCTTGCTTGAGGTTGCTGTGCACGCCGAACGGCGCGTTGATGTCGAGGTAATTGCCGGAGATGCTTTCGTCGATGATCAGCACGATGTCGTGGCCGACCGGTTGCTCGTTGCGCGCCAGTTTTACCGATTCGCGCGGGCCGACGGTGTTTTGCAGGGCTTCGTAGGTAAACAGGTTCAGATACGCCAGCGGCGTGTACATGATCGGCAAGCCACGCGCGCCCTCGCCCGCCCTGACGAACAGCACCGCGCTCAATAGCAACACGCCCATCAGCGGCGCCGCCACCAGCACCGCGCCCGGCAAGCGCAGGCGCCGACGCGGCTTGAGGCCGATGCCGAACAGCAGCAGCAAACCACCGAGCAAACCGCTGATCAGCGGATCGCGGTACTGGTACGCCGCCTCCTGAATGAACCCGCCCGAGTACACCAGCGAGACAAAACTGCTGTACGTCAGGTAGTCAGCGGTCACCCGCGTATAGACGTCGAAGAACACTGCCGAAGCAAACATCGCCACTGCGAACAGATGCCGAATCAATGTTTGACGGATATACGCCGTCATAAACAACGCAATAACCAGCGCCGCAAACATGGCGCCAAATAAAAGTAATGGAATACCAATGCCCAACGCACTTAGACGTTCGAGGTAATAGTCATAATTCTTTAGTAAGTACAAAACTAAGAGCAGTTCTTTAAGGTATCGATTCATAGTATTTGCACGTCTCGTGGAGGGCGTCTGGCCAATAGATTGTCGGCCATTTTTTGACACTAGCACCGGGCCATCAAACCGCAAGAAATGCCCGACATTTTCAAAAAGCGTCAAAAAATTGTTGACTCAAATCTGACACACTCAAGGCGCTACAGCCCTTGCCAGCCGGGGCTTTCGACCGTTTATCGTTTTCTTTTAAATGTGAAAAACCCGTCAAAACCGCGGCAAATCCAGCTACATCAAGCCTTTGATGGCAATTCGCCCGTAAATATCGCGGTGTACTAACAGTGCAACATGTCATTTTGCTGACACGTTTTTCTGCGGCTGGGCTATACCCCTTTTGACAGTCTAATTCCTGATTTTTTAACCGTCTTACGAGGCACGCCAATATGGACGTGAGCGTATTTGGTACGGGCTACGTCGGCCTGATTCAAGCAGCAGCACTTGCCGATGTCGGACACCGAGTGTTGTGTGTCGATATTGACCCGAACAAGATTAAACAGCTGCAACAAGCTGTTCCGCCTATTAGCGAGCCAGGACTTTCCAGCACGCTGGAAGAGAACATCAAGGCAGGTCGTTTGCTGTTCACCACTCAGGCCAGCGACGCGGTCGAGCACGCCGAACTGATCTTCATCGCGGTCGGCACGCCGGCCGATGAAGACGGCTCCGCTGACCTCAGCCACGTGCTCAACGTGGCGCGCCAGATTGCCAATTTCATGGAAGCCGATCGCACCTTGATCATCAAGTCGACGGTGCCGGTCGGCACGGCGGACAAGGTCATCGTTACCGCCAATGAAGAACTGCAACGCCGCGGCAAAGACGCGCTGACGGTGCGCGTGGTGTCCAACCCGGAGTTCCTCAAGGAAGGCAGCGCCCTCGCCGATTGCATGCGCCCGGACCGGATCATCGTCGGCACCAACGACGACGTGGCGCGCGACCAGTTGACCGAGCTCTACGCGCCCTTCTGCCGCAACCGCGAAAAACTCATGTTCATGGACAACCGCAGCGCCGAACTGACCAAGTACGCCGCTAACGCGATGCTCGCCACGCGCATCAGCTTCATGAACGAACTGGCCAACCTCACCGAATTGCTCGGCGCCGACATCGAAGCGGTGCGCAAAGGCATCGGCTCCGACCCGCGCATCGGTTATCACTTTATCTACCCCGGTTGCGGCTTCGGCGGCTCGTGTTTCCCCAAAGACCTGCGCGCTCTGCTGCACACCGCCGAACACAACGGCATGCCGCTGCGGCTGTTGCGCAGCGTAACCGACGTCAACGATACCCAGCGGCACATCCTGTTCAGCAAACTCAAAGCGCAATTTCCTCAAGGCCTGGCCGGCAAATCCATCGCGATCTGGGGTCTGGCGTTCAAGCCGAACACCGATGACATGCGCGAAGCGCCGAGCCGTTACCTGATGGAAGCGCTGTGGGCCGAGGGTGCAAGCGTGCAGGCCTACGACCCGGAAGCCATGTCCGAATGCCGGCGCATCTACGGTTATCGCAACGACCTGCATTTGTGCGCGACCCGCGACGACACCCTGGAAGACGCCGATGCATTGGTGATCTGCACCGAGTGGAAGAACTTTCGCGTGGTCGACTTCGACGTGCTCGCGAGCAAGCTGCGCTCGCGGGTGATCGTCGACGGACGCAACCTCTACAACCCTGAACAAGTCGCCGCCGCCGGTCTGCATTACAGCGGCATCGGCCTGCGCCACGTGGTTCCCGAGGTGCTGCGCCCATGAAGATTCTGGTGACGGGAGCGGCGGGATTCATTGGTGCCCATTGCGTGTTGCGGCTGATGCGCGACGGGCATCAGGTCTGCGGGCTGGACAACTTCAACGACTATTACGACCCGCAACTCAAGCACGATCGGGTGCGCTGGGTGCAGTCGCAAGTCGGCAGTTTCCCGCTCGCACAGATTGACCTGGCCGACGCTGCGGCCATCGACGCCTTGTTTGCCCGTGAACAACCGGAAGTGGTGATCAACCTCGCGGCCCAGGCCGGTGTGCGTTATTCGCTGGATAACCCGAAGGCGTATCTGGACAGCAACCTTTGCGGCTTCCTGAACATTCTCGAGAGCTGCCGGCACCACCCGGTCAAACACCTGATCTACGCCTCGTCGAGTTCGGTGTACGGCGCCAATCAACAAACGCCGTACTCGACGCACCACGGCGTCAATCACCCACTGTCGTTGTACGCGGCGACGAAAAAAGCCAATGAGCTGATGGCCCACAGTTACAGCCATCTGTTCGGCATTCCCTGCACGGGCCTGCGCTTTTTCACTGTTTATGGGCCGTGGGGCCGGCCGGACATGTCGCCGATCCGCTTCGCCCAGGCGATCGTCGAAGGCAGCCCGCTGAAGTTGTTCAACTACGGTCAGCATCAACGCGATTTCACCTACATCGACGACATCGTCGAGAGCATTGCCCGCCTGGTCGAGCGGCCACCGGTTGCCTCGCCGCAGTGGGACCGCGAGCAACCGGACGCGGCCACCAGCATGGCGCCGTGGCGGCTCTACAACATCGGTGGCGAACACCCGGTGGAACTCAAGGATTACCTCGCCCTGATGGAAAAACATCTGGGCCGCAAAGCCAATGTCGAGCTGCTTCCCCTGCAACCGGGGGATGTGCTCAACACCTGTGCCGATGTCCACGAGCTGGAACGCGACACTGGTTTCCACCCGCGTATCGAGCTTGACGAGGGCCTTCGCCGGTTCGTCGCCTGGTTTCGCGATTACTACCCACTGCCTGCCCACGCGCCGCTTGCGGCTGAGCTTTTGGGCTGAACTTGAGCGGAGGCGTCTATGACTGGACATGAAAAAGGTGTGCCACTGCAAAACCTGCGGCGCGACAAACGCCTGGACCCCGAACACCGAATGCGCCTCGACAGCGCGATCCACATGCAGGGTCGCGGCTGGATCACCGGGCGTGACGGCGGCCGGCCCTGGACCTTGTCGCGGACCAATCGGGTGGTCGCCTGCATCGGCGCTCTGGTGATTCTGCTAGCGATTTCGCCGCTGTTGCTCGGTCTCGCGGTGGCGATCAAGTTGAGCAGCCCGGGCCCGGTGATGTTCGTGCAGAAACGCACCGGTTATCGCGGCCGCGTGTTCGGCATGTACAAGTTTCGCACCATGGTCGCCAACGCCGAGGAGCTCAAGGAATCCTTGCGGCACCTGAACAAGCACGGCGCCGACGCGATTGATTTCAAGATCGACAAGGACCCGCGCATCACCCGTATCGGTGGGTTCCTGCGGCGCAGCAGCCTCGATGAGCTGCCGAACCTGATCAACGTCTTTACCGGCGACATGCGCCTGGTCGGCCCCAGGCCTACCTCGTTCAACGCCTACCGCTACAAGGATAACCACCTTGCCCGCCTGAGCATCTACCCCGGCATGACCGGCCTGTGGCAGATCTCCGGGCGCAGCAACATTGACTTCGACCAGCGCGTTGAGTTGGACCTCAGCTATATCGCCGAGCAGAGCCTGTTGCTTGATCTGAAGATTCTGTTGAAAACCCCCTTCAAAGTATTCAGCGGCCACGGAGCAAGTTAAATGGACGGTTCAACCAATAAAAGCCTGAGCATTGCCAACCCGAGCGAGTCCAACCTGACATCGACCGTGCTCGATCAAGATCTGCGGATCCTATTCCTGACTGCCGCCAACCCCGGCGCAGGCACCACCACCAGCGCCCTGGTGCTGGCCAGCCAACTGGCACAAATGAGCAGCGGCCAAGTGCTGCTGGTCGACGCCAGCCAGTCGGCGACCAACTTCACCGCACAACTCGGCTTGCAGAAAGAACGCGGCTTCCGCGACCTGCTGTTCAGCAGCGGCACCCCGCCACTGCTGCAGGATTGCGTGGTGCAAACCTCCAGCCTGCCGTTCGACGTGCTGCCCAACGGCCGGCAAATCCGCGGCACCGAACACCTCACCGCCGAACGCCTGAGCCCGTTGCTCGACCAGTTGGGCAGCCGCTATCGCTTCGTCGTGATTGACGGCGACGCGGTGTATTCGGCCGCCGACACGCTGGTCATCAGCACCCAGGTGGACGGCGTGATCATGGTCGTTCGCGCCGAAGACACGCGTTGGGAAGTGGCCCAGGCCGCCGTCCAGCGCCTGACTCAGGCCGGGGCAAAACTGGTCGGCAGCGTGTTCAACCGACGCAAGTACTACATGCCCAAGTGGCTCTACAAAAACCTCTAAGCCAGCAGAAAAGGATGACGCCATGAACGCCAAAATGCTGCTTCTGCTGTTGCTGCCGCTTGCAGGTTGCTCCAGCAATTCAGATACCCAGAACATGCCGGTGAATATCCTCACCGCATCGCCGGCCAATGCGCAGGCCACCGACATGCCCCGCGTCGAACAGACCTTGCGTCCGCAAGATGTGCTGGACGTGATCTTCCACATCAGCACCAGCGGCTCGGACGCTTACCGCGTGCAGTCCGGTGACCAGATCGGCCTGAACTTCACCGCTGCCAGCCAGCTCAACGGCAATCAACTGGTGCTGCCCGATGGCACCATCGAACTGCCGGGGGCCAATACTTCGGTGAAAATCGCCGGGCTGACCTCCGAGGAAGCGCGCACCGAAATTCAGCGCGTCTACCAACGCAAACAACTGTTCCAGCCCAACCGCAATCAGCTGACGGTGCAAATCATCAGCCCGCTGAGCAACGAAGCGAACCTGAAAAGTGCGCTCAACCACCCTGCTACCGGCATGAGCCGGGAGATCACCGTGGGCACCGACGGCTACGCGAGTTTCCCGGAAATCGGCGCCGTGCCGCTGCAAGGCATGACCGTCAATCAACTGGAGACCTTCCTCAACAAACGCTACGCGCAACTGCCAGGACGGATGACCGTCGACGTGCTGCTCAAATCCACTGCAGGCAACGAAATCTACGTATTGGGCGAAGTCGCGCAACCGGGTTCCTACCCGATTCGCCGGCCGGTTTCAGTGCTCGAAGCGTTGACCCTGGCCCGTGGCACCAACATCAAGGCACGCCTCGATTCGGTGGTGATCATGCGCCGCAACGGCAATCAGGTTCAGGCCCGGCGCTACGACGTGGAGAAAGCCCTGTCGGGTGACGCTTCGCAATTCGCCTACCTGCAACCGGACGACATGCTCTATGTGCCGAAGACCAAACTGGCCAGCGCCGGTGAGCTCGCGCGGCAACTGGCAGACGTCGTGTTGTTCCAGGGTGTGGGTTTCAGCTTCGGCTACCGCGTCGACAACAAAGACAGCGACAGCAACTAACGCTTGGGGGATCTGACATGAATCCAAAGGAAAACTACCTGCACGAGTTCTTCAGGATCTTCTTCGCCAACAAGCAATTGGTGAAACGAGTCTTCCTGATCTTTGCAGTCGTCGCGCTGATCTTGCCAATGGTGCTCAAGCAAAGCTTCGACATCACCGCGCAAGTCATCGTCCAGTCGAAAAAACTCTCCCAGGGCGACGCGACCACCTCGCTGACCCAGGAAAACGCCAGTTTCATTCCGCCGTCACTGGCCGACATGGAAACCGAGAGCAACATCCTGCGTTCGCCGGCGCTGATTCGTCAGACCATCAGCGAACTGCGGGAAAAAGGCGAGTACACGCCCAGCCCCGGTGCGTTCAACAAACTGGTATCCGAGCCGTGGGCACGTTATGTCACCACGCCGCTGCGCGAGTACGTGATCAACCCGGCGAAAGCCGCGCTCGGCATGGAAACCGATCCAGTGCGTGACACCACGCTGGACGCGCTGACTGAAGAAGCCATCGCCAAGCTGAAAATCGAAACCCTGCCGGGCTCCAACGTGATTTCGATCATCTACAGCTTCGGCGATCCGCATCAGGGCACGCAGTTTGTTGCAGCGCTGCTGCAAAACTACCTGGTCAGCCGTCAGCAGTTGCAGTCGATCGAATTGCCGCAAAGTTTCTATGAAACCAAAAAGCAGCAATACGAAGTGCGCCTCGATGGTCTGGAAGGCAATCGCCTGGCGTTGCTCGAAGCCATCGGTTCGTCTGATCCGAAAGAGGAAATCACCTTCCGCCTCAACGCGATCAACACCGAAGAACAAGCGCTCAACCTGTACCAGGACCGTCGCCTGCAAAGCCAACGCTGGCTCGAATACCTGAAAACCAGCCTGGCCGCCGCGAGTGCCTCGAAACTCAACGACTACACCTTCCCGTACACCTTCACCACCACCGTCGACAACGTGGCGTTCGAAGATCGCGAGATCAAGCAGATGGGCGAAGCGCTGACCTCGCAAGTCAGTCGCTACATGAACGACCTGGCGATTTTCCAGCCAAGCAGCGAACCGATGCTGCTGACCCGCGAGCAGATTGCCCGCACCCGTCAGCAGTTCTTGAAAGTGGTGAGCAACCGGATTCAGGAACGCACCAACGACCTGGCGATTGTCAGTTCGGTGATCGACCAGAAAACCGCGCGCATCGCCGAGTTCAAGAATCGCATCCACCAGTTGCAGGAAACCCAAAGCAAACTGCGTCAGATGGACACCGAGATCAACGCCCTGCACGCGGCGTTCGGCACCTACGCCCAGCGTTTTGCCGAAAGCACCGCGACCAGTTCGCTGAACAACGACCTGTCCAACGCCCGGGTGCTCAGCCCGCCGTTCGAACCGACGGCGCCGGCGTTTCCCAAGCCGTTCCTGATCATTCCGTTCGGTTTGTTCACCGGTCTGTTGCTGGCGATTGCCTTGGTCTACGTGCGTGAGTTCTTTGATCATCGCTTCAAGCACCCAGCGCAAATCAGCCACGAACTTGGCTTGCCGGTGCTGCTGGTGATCAACGATCAACACCTGCTGCCGACCAACCCGCACAAGAGCTGGAGCGTGCCACGCTTCGTGCATTGGGTGCGCAATTGAACGCGCCGCTCAACCCGACCAGCGCCCTGCCGATCATTCATTTGCTCAGCAG
>NZ_MKGS01000039.1:0-10100 GCF_002836905.1 Pseudomonas sp. 43NM1
GATGCGCGCTACCCGTCGAGCGTGCGCGTGCGCGACCTGCACTTGATCGAACAAACCCTGCAACGGCTCCAGCCGCCGACGTGGCCGGAAAACGTATTGGGCAGCGTCGACAAACCCTTGGCCGCCAAGGGCCGAACGCTGTTCACCGAGAACTGCGCCAGTTGCCATGTGCCACGGGTGAAGACGATTAACGGGCGCGATGTGCAGCAACTGCATCTGTTGCCGGTCGCCGCCATCGGCACCGACCCCACCGCTGCCGACAACATTGCCGACCATCGTTTCGACCTGAGCGCGCTGCAATGGGACCCGGCAGAACTCGCGCAACTTGATGTGCAATTGCACCCCAAACCCAGCGAGCCGCTGGACTTGAGCAAACTTTCGGTGGCCAAGGGGTTGGCGTATGTCACCGCTTTCGTCGAGAACCGCGCTTACCGCGATGCCGGCGTCACCGCGGCAGAACGTCCGGAGTTGGACGGTTTCGGCCTGCCCATCGGCGTCCAGGAACTGCGCGCCTACAAGGCCCGGCCGCTGGCAGGCGTGTGGGCGACGGCGCCGTTTCTGCACAACGGTTCAGTGCCGAGCCTGTATCAATTGCTCTCGCCGCAGGATGAGCGCGCGAGCAGCTTCTATAAAGGTACGTTCGAGTACGACCCGAAACACTTGGGTTATCGCACGCAAGCGTTCAGCGACGGTTTCCTGTTCGACACGCGCATCACCGGCAATCACAACAGCGGCCATGAATTCCGCGCCGGCAAGCGTGGCAACGGCGTTATTGGCCGTTTACTGCAACCGGAGGAACGTTGGGCGCTGCTCGAATACCTGAAAGTGCTGGGCGGTCCGCTGGAAGCGCAACTGCCAGAAACTGTCGCCATTCAAAAGGACTGAATAATGCTGATCACCCTTTGGCTGCGCCTCGGCGCCTTCCTCGGAAAATTGCTGCTGTGGTTGCTGGGGCTGGGATTGCTTGGCTGGGCGCTGGCCACCGCGTGGTTTGCCTGGCAGCACAGCGGCGCGGTGTCTGCTGAAGAGCAGATCCCCAGCGGTGAAGCGGCGATGACTCAGGACATCATTCAGACCGCCGTGCGCATCGTCGATCAGCACCGCGAAAGCACGCGCTACCTGCGCGATGCTCACGCCAAAGCGCATGGCTGCGTGAAAGCCGAGGTTCAGGTGTTGCCGCAGCTGTCGGCGGATTTGCGTCAAGGTGTGTTCAGTGAGCCGGGCAAAACCTGGCAAGCGACGGTGCGTTTGTCCAATGGCAACGCGTATCCGCAATTCGACAGCATTCGTGATGCGCGGGGCATGGCGATCAAGTTGCTCGACGTGCCGGGCAAGCAATTAATGGCGGATCAGGCTGGGCGTGGCGAGCAGGATTTCGTCATGTTCAGTCACCCGAATTTCTTTGTCAGCGATGTCGCCGAGTACCGTCAGAACGTGGCCGCACAGGCTGACGGCAAGAAGGTCATGGCGTTCTTTCCCGGTTGGGATCCGCGCACCTGGCAGGTTCGGCATTTGTTTATCGCGCTAGCGACGCTGTCCCCGGCGCCGGACAGCCCGACGCAGACTACGTACTTTTCGGTTTCGCCCTACAAATTTGGTCAGGGTAGTGCCAAGTTTCGCGTGATGCCGGACCCGGCCAGTTGCCCTGCTTACACCTTGCCGAAGCAAAATCAGGCGTTGCCGAACTTTCTGCGCAATGCGTTGAATCAGCAGTTGTCGACGGATCGAGTGCCAGCGTGTTTTGTTCTGCAGATTCAGCGGCAGAATGCGGCCAAGTACATGCCGATCGAGGACACGAGTGTGGAATGGCGGGAAACTGATGCGCCATTCGAGACGGTGGCGAAGATCAGTCTGCCGGCGCAGGATTTCGACACGCCGGCGCTGAATCTGCAGTGCGATAACCAGTCGTTCAACCCATGGTTCGGCGTGGAAGCGCATCGGCCGATTGGTGGGATCAATCGGCTGCGAAAAGCGGTGTACGAAGCGGTCAGCGATTACCGGCATAGCCGTAATGCCGAGCAGCAGTAGACACACCCCTTCCTTGTAGCAGCTGGCGCAGCCTGCGTTCGGCTGCGTTCGGCTGCGCAGCAGTCGTGAATCGGGCGCCGCGCGGGGTCAGGCAGAATTCGTTCGCAGGTTTTGCGACTGCTTCGCAGCCGAACGCAGGCTTCGCCAGCTGCTACAGGTTTGCGGGGCGACTTGCCATTCCCTGTTCAACAGAAAGCCCATTCAGCCCAAAACCCGTAAAACCCAAACCCGTAAAAAAAACCCCAGACAGCAAAAAGCCCGCATTAAGCGGGCTTTCTGTGTGGTGACCTGGCGTTCAGCGTTCCAGGTTACCGAATATGGCGCAGCGGACGGGACTCGAACCCGCGACCCCCGGCGTGACAGGCCGGTATTCTAACCGACTGAACTACCGCTGCGCGTAGCGTTGAAAGTGGTGGGTGATGACGGGATCGAACCGCCGACATTCTGCTTGTAAGGCAGACGCTCTCCCAGCTGAGCTAATCACCCTTTACCTTCGTTGCGGGGCGCATTATGCCACAAGTTTTCGTAACGTGTTGATTTAATTGAATAATTTTTCAAATAAATCCGAAAACCAGTGAAACGACGCATCCCGCGGGAACAACAGACAAACAACAGACAGAAAAAAACCCGCGTGAGCGGGCTTTTCCGTGGTGACCTGGCGTTCAGCATTCCAGGTTACCGAATATGGCGCAGCGGACGGGACTCGAACCCGCGACCCCCGGCGTGACAGGCCGGTATTCTAACCGACTGAACTACCGCTGCGCGTAACACTAAGAACGAATGGTGGGTGATGACGGGATCGAACCGCCGACATTCTGCTTGTAAGGCAGACGCTCTCCCAGCTGAGCTAATCACCCTTCGTTTCGGTGTGGCGCGCATTCTACGGAGCACCCCCACCTCTGGCAAGCACTTTTTTAATTAATTTTCCGAGGCCTTCCAAAGGCTTAGAGAAGGGTTGGCCTATGGCGCCGCGAAGAGAATAATGCCCCCCTTTGTATAAAGGAGAGACTCGCCCCATGTGGTTCAAAAACCTGCTTATCTATCGCCTGACCCAAGATCTGCCTTTTGATGCCGAGGCGTTGGAAACTGCACTGGCGACCAAACTGGCGCGTCCATGTGCAAGCCAGGAGTTGACCACCTACGGTTTCGTCGCGCCATTCGGCAAGGGCGAAGATGCTCCGCTGGCGCACGTCAGTGGCGACTTCCTGTTGATCGCTGCACGTAAAGAAGAACGCATTCTGCCGGGCAGCGTCGTGCGCGACGCGGTCAAGGAAAAGGTCGAAGAGATCGAAGCCACGCAAATGCGCAAGGTCTATAAAAAGGAACGCGACCAGATCAAGGATGAAATCATCCTCGAATTCCTCCCGCGTGCCTTTATTCGTCGCTCGTCGACCTTCGCTGCGATTGCGCCGAAACAAGGCCTGATCCTGGTCAACTCCGCCAGCCCGAAACGTGCCGAAGACTTGTTGTCGACGTTGCGTGAAGTGGTCGGCTCGCTGCCGGTGCGTCCGTTGACCGTGAAAATGGCCCCGACCGCCACCATGACTGACTGGGTCAAGACTCAGAAAGCCGCGGACGACTTCTTTGTATTGGACGAGTGCGAACTGCGCGACACCCACGAAGACGGCGGCATCGTGCGTTGCAAACGTCAGGACCTGACCAGCGAAGAAATCCAGCTGCACTTGAGCACCGGCAAAGTGGTGACGCAGCTGTCGCTGGCATGGCAGGACAAGTTGTCGTTCATGCTCGACGACAAAATGACCGTCAAGCGCCTGAAGTTCGAAGACCTGTTGCAGGATCAAGCGGAACAGGACGGCGGCGAAGAGGCCCTGGGCCAACTCGATGCCAGCTTCACCCTGATGATGCTGACCTTCGGCGACTTCCTGCCGGCGCTGGTTGAAGCGCTGGGCGGCGAAGAAACCCCACAAGGTATCTAAAACCTGGTGACATCCAACCTGTAGGAGTGAGCCTGCTCGCGATGAGGGACTGACATTCAACACACCTGTTGACTGAACATCCGCTATCGCGAGCAGGCTCACTCCTACATTTGGTTTTGTGCTGCTACTAAATAAAAAAGGATCGGGCCATGCGCGCACTCGCCGCTTTAAGCCGCTTCGTCGGCAACACTTTCGCTTACTGGGTGCTGATTTTCGCCGTTCTGGCATTCCTGCAACCGGCGTGGTTCATCGGCCTGAAAGGCGCCATCGTGCCGCTGCTGGGGCTGGTGATGTTCGGCATGGGCCTGACCCTCAAACTTGAAGACTTCGCCGAAGTCGCCCGCCATCCGTGGCGCGTGGCGTTGGGCGTGGTCGCACATTTCGTGATCATGCCCGGTATGGCGTGGTTGCTTTGCCAGGTGTTTCACCTGCCGCCGGAAATCGCCGTCGGAGTGATTCTGGTTGGCTGCTGCCCAAGCGGCACTTCGTCGAACGTGATGACCTGGCTGGCGCGCGGCGACCTGGCGTTGTCGGTGGCCATCGCCGCCGTCACCACCCTCCTCGCCCCGCTGCTGACACCGGCGCTGATCTGGCTGCTGGCCTCGGCGTGGTTGCCGGTTTCGTTCATGGAACTGTTCTGGTCGATCCTGCAAGTGGTGCTGTTGCCGATCATCCTCGGCGTCGTCGCGCAGCGGATCCTCGGCGACAAGGTTCGCCACGCCGTGGAAGTGTTGCCGCTGGTGTCGGTGGTCAGCATTGTGATCATTGTCGCGGCAGTGGTCGCGGCCAGTCAGGCGAAAATCGCCGAGTCCGGGCTGTTGATCATGGCGGTGGTGATGCTGCACAACAGCTTCGGTTACTTGCTCGGCTACTTCACCGGGCGCCTGTTCAAACTGCCGCTGCCACAGCGTAAATCGCTGGCTCTGGAAGTCGGCATGCAGAACTCGGGGTTGGGCGCCGCGCTGGCCAGCGCGCACTTCTCGCCACTGGCGGCGGTGCCGAGCGCGCTGTTCAGTGTGTGGCACAACATTTCCGGGGCGTTGCTCTCGACTTATTTCCGCCGCATGAGCGAGAAAGAAGATCGCGAAACCGCTGCGCGGCAAGCCACCGAGTAAGCGTCGAACTTGATCCCCGGATTAATGCTGGGCACTATTGCCCGACGCGAGGACGACCTTGCGACTCGATTGAGTCATTAATCTGGGGACGACCCCGTCAATCGATGGAGGTCTCGCATGTCCTGGATCATTCTGTTTTTCGCTGGCCTGTTTGAAGTCGGCTGGGCCGTTGGCCTGAAATACACCGACGGCTTCAGCCGCCCTCTCCCTACCGTATTGACCGTTGGCGCCATGGTGATCAGCCTGGGTTTGCTCGGTCTCGCCGTGAAGGAATTGCCGCTGGGCACCGCCTACGCGATCTGGACTGGCGTCGGCGCGGTGGGCACAGTAATCGCCGGGATCATTCTGTTTGGCGAATCCATGGCGTTGTTTCGGTTGGCCAGCGTGGCGCTGATTATCGCCGGGTTGGTTGGGCTGAAGATTAGCGCCTAGCCATTAGATGGCCTTCGCGGGCAAGCCTCGCTCCTACAGGTTCGCGCATCAGTCGCGAACAAACCCGTACCTGTAGGAGCGAGGCTTGCCCGCGAAGAGTCCATCCAATTCACCCACTACCTGACGCTGCCGCGCAACTCCCCCACCAACACCTGCAGTTTCGCCGGCTCAGCCAATTCCACCGCCACTGCCGGCCCCGCCACGATCGTTACCCGCGACCACAACCGACGAAACAGCCCTTTGCCCGGATCGCGACTGAAGAAACTCCCCCACAACCCTTGCAACGCCAGCGGAATCACCGGCACCGGCGTCTCTTCGAGAATCCGCGTCAGCCCGCCACGGAATTCATTGATCTCGCCGTCAGCGGTCAACTTGCCTTCGGGGAAGATGCACACCAGCTCGCCATCCTTCAGATATTGGGCGATGCGCGTGAAGGCCTTTTCGTAAATCTGGATGTCTTCGTTGCGCCCGGCGATAGGAATAGTCCCGGCGGTGCGAAAGATAAAGTTCAGCACCGGCAAGTTGTAGATTTTGTAATACATCACAAAGCGAATCGGCCTACGCACCGCGCCGCCAATCAGCAGCGCATCCACGAACGAAACGTGGTTGCACACCAGCAGCGCCGCGCCTTCATCGGGGATCAGATCGAGATTGCGGTGCTCGACGCGGTACATGGAATGGCTGAGCAGCCAGATCATGAAACGCATGCTGAACTCGGGAACGATGCTGAAGATGTAGGCGTTGACGCCGATGTTCAGCACCGACACCACCAGAAACAGCTGCGGGATCGACAGTTTGACCATGCTCAACAGGACGATCGAGACAATCGCCGACACCACCATAAACAGCGCATTGAGAATGTTGTTTGCGGCAATTACCCGCGCGCGTTCGTTCTCGGCGGTGCGCGACTGGATCAGCGCGTACAGCGGCACGATGTAGAAACCACCGAAAACCCCGAGCCCGAGGATGTCGATCAGCACCAGCCAGGTGTGGCCGAAACCGAGGACTTCGAGCCAGCCGTGGCCGGTGACGCTGTCGGGAATTCCGCCGGAATGCCACCACAACAGCAGCCCAAACACGGTCAGGCCAAACGAGCCGAACGGCACCAGACCGATCTCGACTTTGCGCCCGGAGAGCTTCTCGCAAAGCATCGAACCGAGGGCGATGCCGACCGAGAACACGGTGAGAATCAGCGTCACCACGGTTTCGTCGCCGTGCATCCACTCCTTGGCGTAGGCCGGGATTTGCGTCAGGTAAATCGCCCCGACAAACCAGAACCATGAATTGCCGACAATCGAACGCGACACCGCAGGCGTCTGCCCCAGACCGAGCTTCAGCGTGGCCCATGACTGGGTAAAAATATTCCAGTTGAGGCGCATTTCCGGCGACGCGGCTGCGGCGCGCGGAATGCTGCGGCTAGCGAGGTAACCAAGCACCGCGATGCCGATGATCGCCGTCGACACAATAGGCGCGTAGTGCCCCGACGACATCATGATCCCGGCGCCGATGGTCCCGGCCAGAATCGCCAGGAACGTGCCCATTTCCACCAGACCGTTGCCGCCGACCAGCTCTTCTTCATGCAGCGCTTGCGGCAGGATCGAGTATTTCACCGGCCCGAACAGCGCCGAGTGAGTGCCCATGGCAAACAGCGCCACCAGCATCAGCGACAGGTGATCAAACATGAAACCGACCGCGCCGACCGCCATGATCGCGATTTCGCCGAGCTTGATCAGCCGGATCAGCGCGTCCTTGGCGAATTTCTCGCCGAACTGCCCGGCCAGCGCCGAGAACAGAAAAAACGGCAGGATAAACAGCAGCGCGCACAAATTGACCCAGATCGAACGGTCACCGTCGATGGTCAATTTGTACAGAATGGCGAGGATCAGTGACTGCTTGAAGATGTTGTCGTTGAACGCCCCAAGGGACTGTGTCACGAAAAACGGCAGGAAACGCCGGGTGCGAAGCAGGCTGAATTGTGAGGGATGACTCATCTTCCGTGTGTCCCTGATGTTGGCTAAAGAGTGGCGATGCAGGCTGTTATTGGAATACCGCACGCCGATCCAGGCCACACATTACCTAAACTTTGCCGGTTATTGCTTTAATCCTGCAATGCACGGCGAGACAAACAGCTCGCCGCGCCACGCGCCTTGCACGGTGCGCTTGCCGACGATCAGCCACATCACCGCCAACAACCCGACCAACGCGCAGCCAAACACACTGAAAAACGTCAGGTTAAGCGTGCTCGCCAGTCGCAGCGTCGCCAGCGAATACACGCCCAACGGGAAGGTAAAACCCCACCAGCCAAGGTTGAACGGGATGCCGGCGCGCAGGTAACGGGCGGTGATCAGCAGCGCAATCAGCATCCACCACAGCCCAAAACCCCACAACGTGATCCCCGCGACCAGCCCCAGCCCTTCGGCGATTTCGCCAATGCCTGGCAAACCGTTGGCAGCGAAGATCGCCGGGGCATCGGCGCCGAGCAGCAACATGCCGAGCGCGCCGGTGCCGATTGGGCCGAGTGCCAGCCAACTCGACGCTGCCATGCTTTCGTGCGGGAGTTTATGCAGGGCCATGCGCAGTAACAGGATTGTCAGAATGCTGAACGCGACGGGTAGGGAAAATGCCCACAGTACGTAGCTCGTCACCAGCACCACCAGTTGCGAATGCGCCTCGGCGAGGTGCGGCGCCAGCAGCCCACCGCTGGCCGCTGCAACTTCTGCGGCGACCACTGGCAACAGCCAAACTGCCGTCATCTGGTCGATGCTGTGTTCCTGGCGGGTGAACATCATGTACGGAATCAACACGCCGCAGGCCAGCGACATCGCCACGTCCAGCCACCACAGCACTTCGGCGACAGCAATCACGCCATCGCCCCAACGCGGCAAACCGAACAGCAGGCAGCCATTGATGATGGTCGCCAAACCCATCGGGATTGTGCCGAAAAACATCGAAACCGTGGAGTGGCCGAAAATCCGCCGCGCTTCATCAAAGAACAGCACCCAGCGTGCGGCGTACACAGCGCTGAACAACACGAACAGCGCAATGTTGAACAGCCACAGACCTTCGGCGACCACGTGCAGCGCGGGATTGGCACCCGGCAATTGCGCCAGCGCCAAGGCGAGCACGCCGGTGCCCATGGTCGCGGCGAACCAGTTCGGGGTGAACTGGCGGATCGCTTCCAAGGGACGCGGCAAATGGCTGAAAGGTTTGAAGCTGGGCTTGCTGGCCTTGGAGCAATCAGTTCTGGGGCTGATAGTTTCGGGGCAAATAGTATCGGGGCGATTCATGGCGAACTCCTGTCCTCTGATGAGGTAGAGCCCATGATAGAAGCCAATCGAATATCTATATAACGGGGAATATCTCTAACTGTTATCTGCTTTACAGATAAGTAGCGCAGATATGCAGTGCAGATACAGGTCAGACGCTGCCCTCGGTTTCGATCACCAGAATCCGCGCCGCGCCCAGTGGATGCGCAACATGCTCGGTACCGACCGAGGCGTAGAAAATATCGCCGACATCGAGCAACGTCTGCTGCTCCACGCCCTCCTCGCGATAATGCATGCGCACCTGGCCATCAAGCACCACGAACACTTCTTCGCCATCGTTGACGTGCCATTTGTACGGCTGATCAGTCCAGTGCAAACGCGTGGTGATGCCGTTCATGTTGGCGATGTCCAGCGCGCCCCAGGCACGCTCGGCGGTGAAGGATTTGCTGCGGATGATTTTCATGGGCCGGTCCGTCGAATAGTGGCGAGAGGCTAGGAATTGTGGCGAGGCCAAGGCTAGCGATCATTGACCGTTGGCGCCACAGACTTTCAGCGAACGCTCGCGCAGCAACGCCAGCAGCGCGCCGACGGCCAGGATGATCAGCACCGCGCCATAACCATCGGTGGTGGCGATCAGGCCGAAGCTGCGGGTCAGGCTCCCGGCGAGCAAGGACGGCAAGCAAAACGCCAGATAACTCAGCACGTAAAACGCCGACATCAAACCCGCCCGTTCATGCGGCAAGGCGAGTGGGACGAGGCTGCGCACGGCGCCGAGGAAACCTGCGCCAAATCCGCAACCGGCAAGCAATGTGCCGATGAAAAACAGCACGAGGCTGGCGCTGTGCACGGCGATCAGGATCAGCGCCACCCCGGCCGGCAGCAAACTGGCGCCGAGGCGCAGCACTTTGTCCGCCGGATGATTGCGCAAGGTGTAGATCATCAGCGCACCGGTCACGGTCAGCGCGGCGACGGTGGCGCCGCCGATCAGGTTCGACGTCGAGCCCGTCGCCGTTTGCACCAGCGAGGGCGCCAACGAGGCGAAGAATCCGCCGAGCGCCCAGACCGCAGTGTTGATGGGCAGCACCGACCACAAAGTCCGCCGCACTTGCACCGGCACATGCAAGGTCGGACGCAGCGACGCCCACGCACCCGGCAGGCGGCTGACGCTTTCCGGCAGGCGCCAGACGTACAGCGCTTGCAGCGCAAACAACCCGAACAGCAGCCAAAACGTCAGTTGCAACGGCAACGGCGCAAACTCGGCGAGCAAGCCGCAACCCATCGCGCCGACGGCCATACCCAGCAAAGGCGCCACGCTGTTGACC
>NZ_MKGS01000040.1:0-9890 GCF_002836905.1 Pseudomonas sp. 43NM1
TGTTGCGGTGCCCGCCCCCTCGTGAGGCCGAGCGCAGGTTCTGCGCAGTGGGCAACCCGGCAAGGATGCCGGGTTAGCCGCCCCCGGCCAGGGATGGCCGATGGCGGCGGGCCCACGGAGCAGGACCGGAGCGAGGGCATGCCGAGCCACGGCGAGGCACCGAACGAAAGGGGCAAGAGCGCTTTGGTTACTTTCGCGCTTCTCGAAAGTGACTCGCTGTAAAAGCGAAACCAACAGCAGCCGTGACCGCAGAAATGGATATGTACATCCGACAAGAACAGGCTGGCTGATAGAAAGCTATCGCGAGCAAGCTCGCTCCCACATTTGGATTTTTGTACACATGGGAGAAACAAAGTTGGCTGATAGAAAGCTATCGCGAGCAGGCTCGCTCCTACAGGGATTTGTGTGCGTACGGGTGGCGACGGGCGACGCGATTCTGGTGCCGGTGGAAAATCGCTGAGGGTCTAGGCTGTCTTGGGTCGATCAAGCACAGTCGGAGGTTTCCATGCAGCTCGAAGGTTCCTGCCATTGCGGCGCGGTATCGTTCGATTTGACCAGTGCCCATCCCTATCCGTATCAGCGTTGTTATTGCTCGATCTGTCGCAAGACCCAGGGCGGTGGCGGCTACGCGATCAACATCAGCGGCGATGCCAACAGCCTGAAAGTGCGCGGGCGCAAACACATCGCGATCTACCATGCGCGGCTCAAGGAGGACGGCGCCAAACGCGCGCATACCAGCAGCGCCGAGCGGCATTTCTGCTCGGTGTGCGGCAGCGGTTTGTGGCTGTTCAGCCCGGAGTGGCCGGAGCTGATTCATCCGTTCGCCTCGGCCATCGATACCCCGCTGCCAGTGCCGCCGGAGCACACGCATTTGATGCTGAGTTCGAAGGCGCCGTGGGTCGAGGCCAATGTGCAGCCCAAGGACAAGGAATTTGATGTTTACCCTGAAGAGTCGATTGCGCAGTGGCATGAGCGGTTGGGTCTGACTCGCTGATACTCGGCAAACAGGCGCCCACAAACCCTGTGCACTTAGCCAAGCAACCCGTTGGCAGAGCGCGTTCTGGCGTCAGCGCGCCGAATGTTGATCGTTCCCACGCAGAGCGCAGGAACGATCAGTTCAATTAAACGCGGGTCAGGCGGCGATTGGCACGCCGCTGTGGAAACGGAATTCCACGTCCGGCGATTCGATCAATTCCTGCTCGGCCGCGCGCACGCGCTCGATGACCTGGGCGATGTCCTTGGCGTCACCGTACTGGTAAGCCAGCTTCAGATAACCCTGGAAGTGCCGCGCCTCGCTTTTCAGCAGGCCGAAATAGAACTTGCCCAACTCTTCATCCAGATGCGGCACCAGCGCCTCGAAACGCTCGCAACTGCGCGCCTCGATAAATGCCCCCACCACCAGCGTATCCACCAGTTTCACCGGCTCGTGGCTGCGCACCACTTTGCGCAGGCCCGAGGCATAACGCCCGGCGGACAGCTGGCGCAGTTCGATCTTGCGTTTTTTCATCAGGCGCATGACTTGCTCGTGGTGCACCAGTTCTTCCCGGGCCAGGCGCGACATCAGGTTGATCAGATCGACGTGGGAATGGTACTTGGCGATCAGGCTCAACGCCGTGCTGGCGGCCTTGAATTCGCAGTTCTTGTGGTCGATCAGCAAAGTGTCCTGATCGGCCAGCGCGGCCTGGACCCAGCCGTCAGGGGTGCGGCAGCCGAGGAACTCGTGAATTTCGGGAAGGATCATGGGGCTCACGGATAAATGGTTGAAACGAAGGGCGCCGATTATACCGGCCTGCCCGCAGACCACCAGTCGCTGCCGTTGATATGCATCAAGTCCCGTGTTGGCGGGCAGCAACTATAGTTGTCCAACGCAATGCCTTTCACTTTCTGGAGATCGCGCTCATGCAAGCCATTCGCAGCATCCTGGTGGTCATCGAACCATCCCCGGACGAAAGCCTGGCGCTGCGGCGCGCCAAACTGATTGCGGGCGTGACCCAGGCGCATTTGCATTTGCTGGTGTGCGACAAGAAGCATGATCATTCCGACCACCTGCGCGACCTCAAGCAAACCGCGCAGGAAGAAGGCTACAGCGTCACCACCGAGCAGGCGTGGAACGAGAGCCTGTACGAAACCATCGTCGATGTGCAGCAAGCCGAGGGCTGCGGACTGGTGATCAAGCAGCATTACCCCGACAGCCCGCTGAAAAAGGCCCTGCTGACCCCGGCCGACTGGAAACTGCTGCGCTACTGCCCGACCCCGGTGTTGCTGGTCAAAACCGCCAAACCGTGGACCGGCGGAGTGATTCTGGCAGCCATCGACGTCGGCAATACGGATGGCGAACACCGCACGCTGCACGCGTGCATCGTCGATCACGGCTACGACATTGCGAGTCTGGCCAAGGCGAAATTGCATGTGATCAGCGCACATCCGTCACCGATGCTGTCGGCCACCGACCCGACGCTGCAACTCAGCGAAACCATTCAGGCGCGCTATCGCGAGCAGTGCAAGGCGTTCCAGGCCGAATTCGATATCGACGACGATCACCTGCATATCGAAGAAGGTCCGGCGGATGTGCTGATTCCGTTTATGGTGCACAAACTGCAGGCTGTAGTGACCGTGATCGGCACGGTAGCTCGCTCGGGATTGTCCGGGGCGCTGATCGGCAATACCGCCGAAGTGGTGCTGGATGCGGTGGAGAGCGATGTGCTGGTGCTGAAACCGGACACGATCATGGATCATCTGGAGGAGATCGTGGCGCAGCATTGAGATTTGCAGTGTTTGACCGGGCGCCTTCGCGGGCAAGCCTCGCTCCCACAGGGTATGTGTTGATCACAAATGTTGTGAACGCCACAGATCCAAGGTGGGAGCGAGCTTGCTCGCGATGCTTTCAGCCGCCGAACGCGTCCTTGAGGAAACCCGGGGCGATATAACGCTGGTAATGCGCTTCGGACAGCAGAAAAAACTCCCGATCGATGGCGTCGCGCAATTCCGGCAGGTTCCAGTCGCGAAACTCCGGCATCAGCACCATTCCGTAAGCCTCCAGATTATTGATGACCCGCGCTCCGCGAGCGATCAACTGATAGGCCCAGCAATATTCCGACTGATGCGGCACAAAGCGGATCTTGCGCTGTTCGAGCTGCAAGCGCAGGCGCTGCGGGTCGAACACTTCGAGCTTGCTCGCCATCACCTGCGACAACAATTGCTCCAGACGCAGCCACACCGCGCGTTTTTCCTCCTCGTTGTAACCATTCCAATTGATCACTTCATGGTGGAAACGCTTGCAGCCACGGCACACCAAGTCACCGTAAACGGTGGAACAGAGGCCGACGCAGGGGGTTTTGATGGTCTGATTGGGCATAGGTAGGCAAAACACGGGAAAGCAGAACAGGTCGGCATGTTAGCCCTTTGTCTAACATTCATCACCCCTCAAAGTTCGGGGGCTAACTTACGTTTATATTTTTTTTGCCGTAGAATCAGCCAGCCTTTTAAGGCGCCAATGTCCGTTTGAAGCTGTTTTCAAAGCGTCACGAGCACAGTCGTTCCTTCAGAGCGGTGTTGGCGAAGGGTTTTTCCAGCGGGGAAAAGCTCTACGCCAACCCTCATCAGCTCCCCGTTCTGCAGGCGTAAAACTTTGAAAGCAGCTTCTGTAAGGAATTGCCGGTAATTCTGGCTAAGTGGCCCACAACGCCATGCAGCGCATGAGTACGGCAATTTCGGGATGAGCGTCCCGGACACCCATTTGGGACCACTGATGAGGGTAATAACTGTGCTTGAAGCCTACCGCAAACATATCGAAGAGCGTGCAGCACTGGGTATTGTTCCCCAGCCGCTAAACGCCGAACAAACTGCAGGCCTGGTCGAGCTGCTGAAGAATCCCCCGGCTGGCGAAGAAGCTTTCCTCGTTGACCTGATCACCAATCGCATTCCACCTGGCGTGGACGAAGCAGCCTATGTAAAGGCCGGTTTCCTGTCCGCCCTGGCCAAGGGCGAAGCAACCTCCCCTCTGATCGACAAAAAACGCGCTGTTGAACTGCTCGGCACCATGCAGGGCGGCTACAACATCGTGACCCTGGTTGACCTGCTCGACGACGCCGTACTGGCCCCGGTCGCTGCCGCTCAACTCAAGCACACCCTGCTGATGTTCGACGCGTTCCACGACGTGGCGGAAAAAGCCAAGAACGGCAACGAACACGCCAAAGGCGTTTTGCAGTCCTGGGCTGACGGCGAGTGGTTCAAAAACCGTCCGACGCTGGCCGACAAGATCAGCCTGCGCGTGTTCAAGGTCACCGGCGAAACCAACACCGACGACCTCTCCCCTGCCCCGGACGCCTGGTCCCGCCCGGACATCCCGCTGCACGCCCTGGCCATGCTGAAAATGGCCCGCGAAGGCATCGTGCCTGACGTACAGGGTGTTACCGGTCCGATGAAGCAGATCGAAGAAATGCGCGGTCAAGGCTTCCCGATCGCCTACGTCGGTGACGTGGTCGGTACCGGTTCGTCGCGTAAATCGGCAACCAACTCGGTGCTGTGGTTCTTCGGCGACGACGTTCCGCACGTGCCGAACAAGCGTGCCGGCGGTTTCTGCTTCGGCAGCAAAATCGCTCCGATCTTCTACAACACCATGGAAGATGCCGGCGCCCTGCCAATCGAATTCGACGTCACCAACATGAACATGGGCGACGTGATCGACCTGTACCCGCATGCTGGCAAAGTCTGCAAACACGGCACCGACGAAGTCCTGACCACCTTCGAAATGAAGACGCCAGTGCTGTTGGACGAAGTGCGTGCCGGCGGCCGTATCCCGCTGATCATCGGTCGCGGCTTGACCGACAAGGCACGTGCCGAGCTGGGCCTGGGCCCAACCGACCTGTTCAAACTGCCTGAAGCACCTGTCGACACTGGCAAGGGTTTCACCCTGGCACAGAAAATGGTCGGCAAGGCGTGCGGTCTGCCGGAAGGCAAAGGTGTGCGTCCTGGCACCTACTGCGAACCGAAAATGACCACCGTCGGCTCCCAGGACACTACCGGTCCAATGACCCGTGATGAACTGAAAGACCTGGCGTGCCTGGGCTTCTCGACCGATCTGGTGATGCAGTCTTTCTGCCACACCGCGGCCTATCCAAAGCCGATCGACGTGACCACCCACCACACCCTGCCAGACTTCATCATGACCCGCGGCGGCGTTTCCCTGCGTCCGGGCGACGGCATCATCCACTCGTGGCTGAACCGCATGCTGCTGCCTGACACTGTCGGCACCGGTGGTGACTCGCACACCCGTTTCCCGATGGGCATTTCGTTCCCGGCCGGCTCCGGTCTGGTGGCGTTTGCTGCAGCCACCGGCGTTATGCCGCTGGACATGCCGGAATCGATCCTGGTGCGCTTCAAAGGCAAAATGCAACCGGGCGTTACCCTGCGTGACCTGGTTCACGCGATTCCTTACTTCGCGATTCAGGCTGGCCTGCTGACCGTCGAGAAGAAAGGCAAGAAGAACGCTTTCTCGGGTCGCATCCTGGAAATCGAAGGCCTGGATAACCTGAGCATCGAACAAGCTTTCGAGCTGTCCGACGCCTCGGCTGAACGTTCGGCTGCCGGTTGCACGATCAAGCTGTCGAAAGAGTCGATCACCGAATACCTGAACTCCAACATCACCCTGCTGCGCTGGATGATCGGTGAAGGTTATGGCGATCCACGTACGCTGGAACGTCGCGCTCAAGCGATGGAAGCCTGGGTTGCCAACCCTGAGCTGATGGTTGCCGATGCTGACGCCGAATACGCTGAAATCATCGAAATCGATCTGGCCGACATCAAAGAGCCTGTGCTCTGCGCGCCAAACGATCCGGACGACGCCCGTCTGCTGTCCAGCGTTGCTGGCGAGAAGATTGACGAAGTGTTTATCGGTTCGTGCATGACCAACATTGGTCACTTCCGCGCTGCCGGCAAGTTGCTGGATCAGGTCAAGGGTCAGCTTCCAACCCGTCTGTGGCTGTCGCCGCCGACCAAAATGGATGCTCACCAGTTGACCGAAGAAGGCTACTACGGCATCTACGGCAAGGCTGGCGCGCGCATGGAAATGCCGGGCTGCTCGCTGTGCATGGGTAACCAGGCACGTGTTGAGCCGAATTCGACTGTGGTGTCGACGTCGACCCGTAACTTCCCGAACCGTCTGGGCGATGGCGCGAACGTTTATCTGGCCTCGGCCGAGTTGGCGTCTGTGGCTTCGATTCTGGGTCGTTTGCCGACTGTTGAGGAGTACATGGAGTACGCAGGCAAGATCGATAGCATGGCGGCTGATGTTTACCGTTATCTGTCTTTCGATCAGATTGCGGAGTTCCGTGAGGCTGCTGCGAACGCTAATATTCCGGTGGTTCAGGCTTAAGGGTTTTATGTTTTAAGCCTTTGAGTTGAAAGACGCCGCGTGTCGAGAGATGCGCGGCGTTTTTTTTGGCATTTTTTTGTATGGGGTGCATATCCGTTATTTGGGTGATGGCGGGGTTGAATGTGCGCAGGTACATCGCTATCGCGAGCAGGCTCACTCCTACATTCAGGCTGAGTACATCCGTGAAACGCGGTTGGCTGTCAGGACGCCTTCGCGGGCAAGCCTCGCTCCTACAGGGGGTTTTGCGCTCCCCCAAACGAACACCATAAGCGACAACACCTCCCCTGTAGCAGCTGCCGAGTGAAACGAGGCTGCGTTCTTTTGATTTTGATGTTGACGTGGCTCTTGATCGTGACCTGCCCCGTCGGAAGGCCGCACGTCAGGGGCCAGAGCGTTTGGTTACTTGGCGCTCTTCCAAGTGACCCGCTGTAAGAGCGGAACCGTCATCAGTCGTTATCAGAAAATGGATATACACCCCCAAAACCGCCATCGCGAGCAGGCTCACTCCTACATTCAGGCTGAGTACATCCGTGAAACGCGGTTGGCTGTCAGGACGCCTTCGCGGGCAAGCCTCGCTCCTACAGGGGGTTGGCGTCACCACGCAGCCGAAGACACAAAAAACCGAGGCAAAAAAAACGGCCGACCCACAATCGGGTCAGCCGTTATCACTTCATAAAAGCAAGCCGCAGCAATCAAGCACTCAGCGAATAAATCAACGCCGAAATCGCTACCAGCCCCACGGCCGTCACAAACACATTCGACGCCTGCCCACGATACCGCGCCATCGCCGGCACCTTGCGAATCGCATACATCGGCATCAAAAACAGAATCGCCGCAATAATCGGCCCGCCGAGGGTCTCGATCATCCCCAGAATGCTCGGGTTCCACGTCGCAACAATCCAGCAGACCACCAACATGAACGCCGCCGTCATGCGGTCCAGTGCCTTGGGCGAAGGACGCTTGCCGCTCTTCACGATCAGCCCCTTCAGACCTTCGCTGGCGCCAATGTAGTGCCCGAGGAACGACTTCGAAATCGCCACAAACGCAATCAACGGCGCCGCAAACGCGATCGTCGGATTGCTGAAATGGTTAGCCAGGTACGACAGGATCGACAAATTCTGCGCTTTCGCCTCAGCCAATTGCGCCGGCGACAGCGTCAGCACGCAACTGAACACAAAGAACAACACCATCACCACCATCAACGCATGGGCGCGCGACAGGATCTGCGAGCTGCGCTCCTCGGCGTGTTCGCCGTAACGACGCTTCTGGTCCACGGCGAATGCCGAGATGATCGGCGAGTGGTTGAACGAAAACACCATCACCGGAATCGCCAGCCACAACGTGTGCAGTAGCGCCGATGGCTCAGGCAGGGTCGAAGCGGTGCTGAGGATGCCGCCGTTCCAGTGCGGAATCAGGAACACGGCCAAAAACAGCAGCGCGACGATAAACGGATAAACCATCAGGCTCATGGCTTTGACGATTACCTGCTCGCCGCAGCGCACCACCGCAAGCAAACCGAGGATCAGCACAAACGACAGCACCACCCGCGGCGGCGGCGTGATGTGCAGTTGGTGTTCGAGGAAACTGCCGACGGTATTGGTCAGCGCCACGCTGTAGATCAGCAGGATCGGGAAGATCGCGAAGAAGTACAGCAAGGTGATCAGCGCGCCAGCCTTGATGCCGAAATGCTCTTCAACCACCTCGGTGATGTCGGCGCCTTCGCGGCCGGACAGCACAAAACGGGTCAGCCCACGGTGTGCGTAGAACGTCATCGGGAACGCCAGCACTGCCAGCACCAGCAACGGCCAGAAGCCGCCCAGGCCCGCGTTGATCGGCAAAAACAAGGTGCCCGCCCCGATCGCCGTGCCAAACAGGCCCAGCATCCAGGTGGTGTCATGGCGATTCCAGCTTTCGAGCGTCGCTGGTTTCGCCGCTACATAGCGTTCGTCGACGCTATTGGCCTGATCATTCATCCGGTGGGATCTCCGCATTCCGGTCAGTTGCTACCCGACCAGGACGAGTCGGAAAACCCGACAGGCAGCGCCCTGATCGAAACAGGGGCGCGATTGTCCGGGATTAACGAGCAGAAGCAAAGACTTAGCTGAGGAGCGGTTATGCGGATCAGATGCCTACAGCGCCACAAGCCCCTGTGGGAGCGCGCTTGCTCGCGATGACCGTGGGTCAGTCGAGAGTGATTTCGCCGGTGAGGACGCCATCGCGAGCGGGCTCACTCCTACAGGGTTATTCAGTGTTGGGGGGGAGCGTGTATTTCGTGTGTCGGACTAATCCGATGCTTGATAAAGGTTTGTCGTCATGTATTTTTAACCCACCGACCTCTTTACACCTGTGAGCCGCTGATGCCTCGAGTCTCCCGCAAGCAAGCCGACCTCAACCGCGAAATCATCGTCGAGGCCGCCACGCGGCTGTTCCGCGAGCGTGGCTTGCACGGCATCAGCGTCGTTGACGTGATGGGCGCTGCCGGCCTGACCCACGGCGGCTTTTATGGCCACTTCGAGTCCAAGGAAGCTCTGGCGCGCGAGGCCGGTGGCCGGGCGTTCGAGCAATCCGCCGAACGCTGGAACGCGCGGATCGCCGAGCACGACAACAAGGACGAAGCACGCCGTTCCCTGATCAATCCTTACTTGTCCGCCACCAGCCGCGACAATCCCGGCGACAGCTGCCCGGTAGTCGCCTTCGCCGGCGACATGTGCCACGAAGCGGCCGACAGCGGTTTGCGCCAGACCTTCCTCGACGGCCTCAACCGATTGCTGCAGTGCTACGGCTCGCTGATCGACGCGGGCGACGCCGAGCAGAATCGGCGCCAGGCGCTGGTCGATTATTCGCTGATGGTCGGCGCCCTGACCCTCGCCCGCGCCACCCGTGGCGACGCCCTGTCCGACGAAATCCTCGAAGCGGCACGCACGTTTTTGACCAAGGAAGCCCCGTCGCAAAACCCGTGACACATGGCAGCAAAGCGTATTCGCGATGGCGTCCTCAGGTTAGTCATCGCCAGCAAGCTGTGCTCCCACAGGTTTTCGCGGGTGCGCGTTCCGGCGATCTGCAAGGGCATGGCCTATCCTCTTTGGTGATTGCCAAACCGCTCTTGAGTCAGCAATCTGAAAGCACTTTCGAGTTTCCGACCTCGGCGCCCACAGGAGCCCAGCATGACTGCAACCGTTCTGGTATTGGTTGAAACGATTAATGACTACCTGCCGATTCTCGAACGTCAGGGCTTTCACCTGATTCTGGCGCCGACGCCCGCCGAGCGCGCCCAGGCCATTGACACCTATGGCGCGCGCGTCGACGCGGTGCTGACGCGCGGTCCGCTGGGTTTGTACGCTGACGAGATCGCCGCCCTGCCCGCCCTCAAAATCATCTGCGTGATCGGTGCCGGTTACGAGCATGTCGACCTGCAAGCGGCCAGCGACCGCGGGATTACCGTAACCAACGGCGCCGGGGTCAACGCCTCGTCGGTGGCGGATCACGCGATGGCGTTGCTGCTGGCGCTGGTGCGCGA
>NZ_MKGS01000041.1:0-9836 GCF_002836905.1 Pseudomonas sp. 43NM1
CAGCAACTGCAAGCGCTGGGCAATCGCGGCGGCGGGCGCGTCGGGGCGGATTTTGCTCCAGCGCTTGTTGGCCACGTCACCGACGATCAGTTGCGTGGAATGCTGTTCGGGCGTCGGCACGATCTGGCCAATGCGGCTCAATACCAGATCCATTTGTGCCTTGTCGCCAGTGAGAAAAAGCCAGTGGGGCCCATCGACGCCCTGCTTCAAGGTGTAAGCCTTGAGCACCGCCGGGGTGTCCCGCAGCGGATCACTGGTAAGGGAGATAAAGGTGATGCCATCGGCCTTGTCGCCCAGCACTTCGCGCACTTCCTTGAGCTTGCGGGTGATCAGCGGGCAGGCATCGTTGCAACTGGTGAAAATCACGTTCAGCAGCACGATGCGGTTCTGCAAGGCATCGCTGTAGAAGCGCAGGGAGTTGCCGTTCTGGTCGAGCAACGGCGTGTCGGTAAACCAGGTTTTCGCATCGCGGGTGCCGGTTGCCGGTGCTGCGGCTGCGACGTTGGCTGCGGGGGCCGCAGCAGTCGCTGCCGGCGCCTGTGGCTGGTGCCCTTCGTGGGAAAACGCGAGAAAGCTGACCATGCAAAAGCACATCGTCAGGAAGATCAAAACGAGCGCTTTCATGGCTGATGCTCCATGGCAATGGCGGTGTGTTTGGCGTGGGCGTTGCGCTCGCCGCTGAGTTTTTCCACTTCACGGGTCAACACTGTCGGGTCGGTGAAACCGTAATAACGCGTCCAGTGACGGCTGTTGCCATCGCCGACCATGATCAGCGGCGCATGGCTTTTGAAGTCGCCACTGAAGGTGCCGAGGCCCTTGAGCGTGGCGTTGACCGACTGCGGCGTGCCGGTCAGCCAGCTCCAGCCCGGACCGTTCTGGAAGCTGCGCGCGTACTCGTTCAGGCGTTTGGCGTCGTCGCGCTGCGGGTCGATGCTGATCGACACCAGTTGCACCTCTTTGCCGACCCGTGCGCCGAGCTGTTTTTGCACCTTGCCCATGATCGACGAGACCACCGGGCACACCGTGGTGCAACTGGTGTAGATGAAGCTCATGACGACAATTTTGTCGCTGACCAAGTCCTTTTCCAGGCGTACCGATTGGCCATGCTGGTCAACCAGCGCGACGTCGGCGAATTTGACCTGGGCGCTTTCCTGACTCTTCGCCGCTACCGCCGCGTTATGCCCGGCGTGTTCGTCAGCCGAGTGCGCCTGCGCATGGCCGATGCCGACGACCAGCAGGCATAGAGTTACGAGCGATCGCGTCAACAGTCCGTAATGGGCAAATCGATTCATGGCGGTTTCCTCTTCAGTGAGCATCGCCGGGCAATACCCGAACGCTGGCAAAGGTCTTGTCATCGAAACTCGCGCCCAGCGACGCCGCGCGCACATGCAGGTACCAGGCGCCGCTCTGGCCGAGGGTCACCGGGGCTTCGTACACGCCGTTGCCGACGTCCAGCGCAGGCACTTCGCGAGCCCGTGAACTCGGCGCGCGGAAGTAGCGCACGTGCACATCCTTGACGCCGCTGCGTTGCGCATTCTGTTTGCCCTGGACGATGCGAAAGCGCACCACGTAAGGGTTGCCCAACGTCGCCGTAGAAGTGTCGAGCATGAATTCGACTTTCGGCACACCGGGCAACTGAGCGAGGTTTTTGTCCGGCTCCACCAAAGTGCTGAAGCAGTGAATGATGTTCGGCTGATTGAGCAGAAACGCGACATCGAAACGCCCCGCCGCCGGCAGTTTGATCCGCGCGCTGTAGAGGCCCGGCTCGACTTCGCGCAGGCTGCGGTCGATGACCATGGCCGCGCGCGCCACTTGCCCGCGATTGGGGTAACCGGACATCGGCGCGTTCATGCCTTCGGCGTAGAAATAGGTGGTGTTGTCCACCGGGTTGACCACGAACACCGCGTTGTCGTCACGCGACACCGCCAGGCTCGACGCCAGCGGCAGATCGCCGGCCTGCCGTGGCGCTTGCGGCCCGGCTTCGAACGCCTGGTTGATCGGCGCGCGACCTTCGCCGAGCGACGCCAGATTGATCATTGTCACTTTCGCTGACGCCAGGCCGCGCACGTAGGCGTAGGCCTTGGTGAACACCACTTGGTAGGGCTCGGCTGAGACATCAATGCTGTGGATCAGCGCGTTGTTCGCCGCGTCGATCACTTCGGCGCGGCTCTCCAAAGTATTGAGCACCACGCCGAAACGGCCGTCGGCGCTGAACCCCATCGGGCCGAGGCCCTGGCTCAGTTTGATCACCCGGCGCACCGTGAGGCTGTTGGTGTCGACCACGGTGACGCTGCCGTCCTTGCCGTCGGCGACGTACACCGCTTGCGAAAGCGCCGAGTAAGCAACGGACAACGGGTGCGAGCCGGTTTTCAGTTGTTGGCTGATGGTCAGGCTGGCGATGTCGATGATGCTCAGGGTGCCGTCGTCGCGGTTGGTGACGAAGGCGTGGCGGCTGTCCTTGCTGAAGGCGATTTCGTGATGACCGGCGCCGGTGGCGATGTGTTTCAGGGTTTTCAGGCTGCGGCTGTCGATCACGCTGACGCCCGATTCTTCAGCGGTTTTAGCGTTGTTGCCGACCCACAGCAGGCGCTCGTCGGGTTGCAAGGCGAGGCGCACCGGGTTGCTGCCGGCGGCGACCGAGTCGAGCAGTTTGAATTGCTCGCTGTCGATCACCGCGACTTCGCCGGCCAGCGGCATCGAGACAAACACGCGTTTGTTGTCCTTGGGCGTGACCCAATCCATCGGCGGTTGCTTGAGTTCGATCCGCGCCATGGTGCTGGTGATGCCGCCGACCGAGACCGACGGGTCGACCACCGAGACGCTGGCGTCGCGGCTCATCACCAGCAGGTAATAGCTGTTGAGATCCAGCAAGGGCCGCGCGCCGATGCTTGATTTGAGGAACACCCCGACCCGCGATTTGCAGCTTTGCTCACGGCCCTGGGCCTGATCGGCGGCGACGGTTTCCGGGTCGACCCAGGCGCCGGGGTTGACCCCCGCCAGCGGCTGTCCGGAATTGCTGTCGGTGACGCGGAACTGCACGTCGGCAAACGCGCCTTCACGCAGCACGCCGTCCGCGGCCAGCGCTTGCACCTTGAATTGCACCGCTACGCCGTCGCGCTGCAGCATTTGATTGCTCCAGGCGTCGGGCACCGCGACCTCGCTGAGCAACGTCGCCGGCGCCGTGCGCCAAACACCCAGCCACATCAGCGCCACCCCGACCACCAGCGCACACCCGGCCAATTTGATAGTCCTGTTCATCCCGCGTCTCCCCTCAGATGTGTGCCTTGCGCTGACCCTGTAGGAGCGAGGCTCGCCCGCGAAGGCGTCAGCCGCGACACCCTCAAAACCCACGTCGTGCCCTTCGCGGGCGAGCCTCGCTCCTACAACAGCGGTGAGCCGTTGCCTATGGCGCAGGCGCAGGCGCCGGTTCGGGTTCGTTGGTCACCCGCAGTAAACCCCAGAGCCCGGCGGTGTTGCCGAACGAGGCGTTGTCGCGGAACAGGTAATCACCCGGTATCGCATTGATGCCCCCGGCGCTCGGGTGCATCGAGCTGAAATGCGCCGCTGGCAACAGGCTTTCGCGGGCGCCGATGTACATCGACATCGGGTTGTAGCCGAACCGCACCGAACCGACCCCCGGCGTGCCCATCGGGTAACCACCGGTGTCGCTCTTCTCCGACAGGTACGGGTTGACCGACCACAGGTGACCGTCGAGCTGGAAGGTCGAACCACGGCTGCCACCGGACGGCATCAGCGTGTGCAGGCGGAACGGTTGCCCCGGTTTCGCGTACAGCACTGGCGTCTGCGGATCGCCACCGACCAGCGCATTGCTGTAAGCCATGTGCGCGTTCGGCACGTCGCCATAACCATGACCGTCAGCGCGACCGAACGGAGCGTCCGGCGCCAGGCCGAAACGGAACCACATCGGTTCAGCCTTGTAGTTGATGGCCATGCTCGCGTTGTCCTTCGGATCGTTCGGCACGCCGTTGCCTTCCGAGGCGATGCCTTCCACCGGCCGGCCATTGGCCCAACGCATGTTCAGGGCTTTCTGCCAGACCAGCGCAAAGTCGCGGTAGCTGGTCTGCCCCGCCGCCGTCACCGTTGCCGAGACTTTGCGGATGTCATCGACCCACGTGGCGCCGATCGGCAGGATGCTCATCGCCCCACCGAGGCCTTTCTGCGGCTGCTTGATCACGTCGGCCGGGGTGAAATTCAACCCGCCGAATTCCACCGCCGTGGCGTTGATGTTGTCGACGCTGCGGCCCAGTTGGGTGATCGGTTTGCCTTCGCGCTCCAGGTGCCCGGCGTAGTACTGGTAAGTACGGGTCGGGTACGCGCCAGTGCTGCCGACTCTTGGCGGCACAGTCTGGATCGGGTTGGCGCCGACGTTGGTGCCGTCGGATTTAGTGATGTCGTACGCCAGCAATTGCGCGTGCAGACCGACATGGCTGGACGGCCGCAGCAGGTTGTTGTTGAAGGTGGTCGAGCCTTGGCCATCGTTGCGATCACGTTTGGCCAGGCCTTGCATGATCGCGGTCTGCGCCAGGTCCGGCATCACGCTCGGCAGGCGGTTTTCCAAGGTGATGTTGATGCAGTCACCCGCCGCCGCACGCAGCACCAGCGGCTCTACCGGAACGCCGGGTTTGAGCTTGCCGGTAACCGTGTCGAGGTCGGATTTGCGCACATACATGATCGCAGTCGGATCATGCAGCGGCCCGCTTTGACCACCGATGGTGAAGGTTTCGCCGTCCTCCGGATCAGTCACCGTGACCTGCGGAATACTCACCGTCCGCGAGTTGAACACCAGGGTGCCGCCCGCCGGATTCAGCGGCCCGCCGACATGTTGGCCGATGCCCGCCGAGTCACCAATCGACAGCCCCAGAGGATTGCTCAGGATGTCGTTGGCCAGCGCCGCCACCACCTCGTAGTTGCGTTGCACAGTGGGCCGCGTGCCGATGCCGTTGGGGTTGGCGCTGATCCGTGGGCAGCTGCCATCGAACGCCACGGTGTTGCGCATGCCGGCCGGTTTCGGGTTGTTCGGCAGCGCGAACAGGTCGGCGCGTTGCGCGGTGTAGTTGCGCATCACGCCCCAGATACCGTTCCAGTAACCCTCGATTGAAGCGTCCATCGAGTACAGATAATCACCCGTGGTCGCCGCCGAACTGGAGAGCATCGAAACCGGGGCGATGAAGCCCATCTGCTCGGAGATCCCGACCATTTGCGAGGCGCGCCAGCCGGAGTTGGAGCTGTTGCCGTAGCCGGAGCCACTTTGCAGCCATTTCACTCCGTGCAAAGTCACGTTGTGCTCTTCTTCGTGACCACCGGCGTGCACCCGCAGCCGCACGTTGTCGCCGGTGTAAGTGCGCAGCATCGGCGTGAACGGATCGCCTGGTTCGGCGCCGCCACGGTTGACGTGCGGCGGGAACAGCGTGGTACCGCCAGTCGGGCCGGTGGCTGCGGTGATCAGGTTCGGCGCCAGGTTCATCGCTGGAATCGCCCGGTCGGTACGGCTTTGCATGGCATACGCGAGGTCGCCGCCGAGGCCGTCAGCCTGCATGCCGCGCTTGCCATCCGGGCCGACCTTGTTCGGGTCGTACACGCGCAGGGCCAGCGGTTCGTTGCGGTAATTGACCACGAACATGCCTGGGTCATCGACCGAGATCGCCTGTGGGCATGGCCGGGTCGGGCAGCCCGGCATGATCCCGCCGCGCACTTCGACCACCGCTTCAAGCAAGGTGCTGGTGTTGTCACGCACCGGCGGGTTGATCGCGTAGCGGAAGCTGTCGGCGGTCGCCGGGAACGCTTGTGGATTGGGCACGCCATTCGGCCCGGCGCCGACGTACACACCTGCTTCATAGGCGTGCTGGAAGTCGCTGTATTCGAGGAAGAACTCACGGAAGCTGTCGTTCTTGCCGTCGCCATCAAGGTCACCGGTGGAAATCACCGCTTGCCACGAAGTCGGCCCGCCGTCCTGCCGCGCGCCGCTGTACAACGGCTCGCCGGTTTCGGCGTGGAACCAGGTCGAACCGGCCGGTTCAGCCAGCACGGTGGCGTACAGACCAATTTGCTGATGGGTCGATGGGCCTAAGTGGTCGTGAGTGAAAATGGTCCCCAAACCACGGTCGACACCTTTGGCGTTGACCACCGGATCGACAAACCAGCGCTGCATCGCCGTGCGCGCACCGAGCCAGTCGGCGCGGCCGTATTGGCCGAAGAACGGATGCGCCTTGGCTTTCGGACAGGCCGGCGTGCCGTCGCGCGGATCGGTGCCTGCGCACTGGTTGAACTCGCGAATCGCATGGATACGTTCGACCACGGCGCCGGGGGAAAGCACGCCGTCTTCATAGTTCCAGCCGTTGGACGAACCATCGGCGGACACCAGGTCCCATTTCGGCAGGTGAATATGCTGGCCGATCACGTCGGTCGGCGTGCGCACCTGGTAATCGTCCATCTCATAGGTGGCCGGCACCAGGTTGGTTTGCTGGTATTGCACGCAGTCGAAGGTGTTCATGCGCATCACCAGCGGTTCTGGCGGACGCTGTTTGTTGATCACCGGCCAGGCGTCTTCCCACAGCGCCAGAATGCGCGCCTGCGGGAAGTGATAACCGACCTTGTTGTACACCGCGTCAAACTGGATATTCGCCGCTTTGTAAACACGCGGACGGTCGGCGGTGAACGTCGAGGAACCGGTGAAGGACATGCCGTCCACTCGCTCACCGCTGTTGAACTCACCGATGCCGGCGCTGGCGGTCAGGCGTTTTTGCCGATCGTCCATGCACGGTTCGTAAAACGGCGCGCCGGCAATCGGCAAGGCGCCGTTGGTGCGGAAGGCCTTGGCGACGATCTGGTTACCGGGCAGCAAGGCATAGCTCGGATGGTCTTTTTTCGCATGGAACGCCATCGCCGCTTGTTCGACTTCAGTGCCTTCTTCCGGCAGATACAGCGGTTTGGCGCGGGTCACTTCCTTGGAGAAATCCAGCGACGTGGTGATGGTATTGGCCTGCCCGCCGGCAGATACGCCGTCGAGCGAATGCCGGCCCAGTCCGCCGTTCCAGCCACCGGATTGCGCTGGGTCGAGGTTGGCCCACAAAGCATTGCCGCTGGTTTTGAGTGCCTGCGCCGTGGCGGCGTCGAGCATGTCCAGTGGCGGAGTTGGCGGACGTTGGCCGACCGAGGTTTCCATGCCGCCGATCCAGAACGGATAACCGGGGTTTTTCAGGCTGCCGTCGGCATTGCGGTTGGCTTCGCTGCGGTCCACCAGGGCCAGCGAGCCAATGGCTTGTGACGCGCCGGCCTGATGCTCGCTGTCGTCATCATCGTCATCGTCGTCATTTTCGGCGACCAGGGTTTCGCCGATTCTCGGCACGATTGCGACTTTGCCCGGCATTGGCGCCATGGCTTTGCCCGGCAGCGGCACGATGGCCGGAATCGGCGTACCGGCGACGATTTCACCGTCCGGCAAGGCGCGTGCACCGGCAGCCGGTTTACCGCTGCGCAGGGCAAACGGTTCGTTGTGGAAACCGTCGGCGCCTTGCTGCGAAACCTCAAGTTTGGTGCCTTCCTCGAACACGTCGTGCACCCGCCACATGGCCCACATGCCTTGGGCAAAGTGCGGGTAGAAGTGGCAGTGGTAAATCGCATCGCCAGCGACGCGGTTGCGGTTGCCCGAACCACCGTTGGCGATTTCATAGGTATAGCCGGCGCCCGGACCGATGCCCTGAGCGTCGAGGTAATCGGTGTTGTCGTCATTGGGGTTGAACAGCCATTGGTGGCCGTGCAAGTGGAAGATGTGGTGTTCGTATCCGTTGTGGGTGTTGCGGAATTTGACGAAGTCGCCGATGTAGCTGTGGTTGACGTTGGACGGCTCCGACGGGTACAGCGCCATGGTCGCTTTGACCCCGATCTGATCGGCACGCGGGGTTTCACCGGGACGAATGTTTTCCAGACCGACGTTGGCCGGCACGTCGACCAGCATCGCGACGTCGCCGACGGTGTGCGAGCTGAGGAAGAATTCTTCGTAGGCACACGACAGGCAATCGTGCATCGGCCCAACGCCCAAGCGGTTGGCCAACACCTCGGCGCCCATGCCGCCAGCGCCGTAGTTGATCATGAACGAGTCGCGAGTCGGCTCCAGCACGTGAGCCATCACCGGGTCGGCGAAGTACGCCGGGAAGGCCTGGGTCACGGCGGTTTCGTCCTGGAATTGCGCGGCGAAATCGCGGAACGGTTCCAGCCGATTAGGCAGCGCCGGATTGCGTTTGCCCATCGATTCCAGCGGATAGGTCGAGGCCGGGAAACTGCCATCGGCGTTGCTGCCCATGACAATCGCATCGCTTTCGCTGGAGATGATTTCGCTGCCATCGACCATGTTGATGATCGGTGTACCCGCCTTGCCTTCACGCACCCACGGCTCGCGCTGCGGGTAACGCGCCTGATAATCGACGATTGGTTGGCCGGTCGGCGTGCGGCCGCTGCTGGCCAGGCGCATTTCTTCTTCGGTGAGGGTGTTGCGGTAGGTGCGGCCGCCCTTCGGCACCACCACCACTTGGGCAAACAGGCCATTGGCGTTGTTGCCTGCGGCACCTTCGCCGCCGAACGTTGCGCCGCGACTGCTGACATCGAACGCGCCTTCGCGCTCGGCGTACAAGGTGTACGAGCGAGTCGCGCCGGGGGCGATCAGGGTGTTGGCATTGCGCCCGGTGTAGGAGGCAATGTCATCGATGCTGTTGACCGCTTGCAGACCGTTGACCTGGAAACCGATGTGACGGTCGGCCACTTGCTCATCGACCTTGAAATCCTCTGCGTTGCCGTTGCCGCCGCCCTCGTTTTCGTTCTCGACTTCACCCTCTTCTTCACCCTCGTCGTCATCGTCGAAGTGTTTGTTCGGGTTGGCCTGATACGCCAGCAGGTTCTGCAGGTTGATGGTCAGGCAGTCACCGGCGGCGACACGCAGCACCAGTGGCCGGGGGCGCTTGTCGGGACGCAGCGAGACTTTGCCCGGCACCGCCGAACCGCCCTGGGCCAGCGAACGGTCATGGTCATCGACCACGTCGCGGCGCAAGGCGAACATCATGCCGTTGGCATTCTGCGCGCCGAGGCGGTTGAACATCAGCGGCTGATCGAACGCCACGACGTTGGCCACCAAATTGCGCTCGCAACGCGCCGCCGCCTCGGCCAGTTCGATGCCGAGCACCGCCCCCAGCAACAGCAGCATTTTGAACAAGGACGAAGCTTGGAATGTGCCGCTCATGATCACGGGCCTCGCTGAGGGTGCTCACAGGAATAATTCTCGACAAAAGCGCTGAAGCAATCCGCATGCCATAAATAATTGTTTTATTTTTCAATGCGTTGAAACATTCAGTTAATCAACCGGGGCAAATAACCCACCCCCATTCCCCATTTCGCCGCCACTTTTGGCGTTGTCGCCCGGCATGGCGCTGGGCATGCCGCACGCCTGTAGCAGCTGCCGAGCTTTAGCGAGGCTGCGTCCGGCGGCGCAGCCGTCGCAAACGCTGTGCACGCAATCTTCCAGATTCACCGCGTTGGCCGATCTCGCGACGGCTGCGCCGCCGAACGCAGCCTCGCCGGGGCTTGGCAGCTGCTACACGGGTTTGGCGCTGTCGCTGGACTTGTCGCACGACCTGTAGCAGCTGCCGAGCTATAGCGAGGCTGCGTCCGGCGGCGCAGCGGTCGCAAACGCTGTGCACGCAATCTTCCAGATTCACCGCGTTAACCGATCTCGCGACGGCTGCGCCGCCGAACGCAGCCTCGCCGGAGCTTGGCAGCTGCTACACGGGTTTTGGCGCTGTCGCTGGACTTGTCGCACGGCCTGTAGC
>NZ_MKGS01000042.1:0-9827 GCF_002836905.1 Pseudomonas sp. 43NM1
GAGCCAGCGGTTGCGCGAACAGGCGCGGCAACTCGGGGTCAGCGCCGCCAGCGTGCTGCACCTGGCGTGGGCGCAGGTGTTGGGCCAGGTTACCGGGCGCGAAGACGTGGTGTTTGGCACCGTGCTGCTCGGTCGCATGCAGGGCGGCGAGGGCGCCGACCGCGCGCTGGGAATGTTCATCAATACCCTGCCGTTGCGCATCAGCGTCGATGCGGTCGGCGTGCAATCGGCGGTCCGTGCGACCCATGCGCGGCTCTCGCAATTGCTCGGTCACGAACATGCATCGCTGTCGCTGGCCCAGCGTTGCAGCGGCGTGCCTTCGTCACTGCCATTGTTCAGCGCACTGCTTAACTATCGGCTGAGCGCGGCGGACGAGGGTGGCCAGCGCTTTGTCGGTTGGCCCGGCATCGAGGTGTTCAATGTGCGCGGGCGCAGCAATTACCCGTTGGTGCTGAACGTCAACGATGCCGGTGAAGGCTTTCGACTGGGCGTGCAAACCCTGGCCTCGGTCGGCGCCGGGCGCGTGGCCGAATACGTTTACACCGAGCTTGAACAACTGATCCAGGCGCTGGAGCAAACCCCGCAGCGGGCGCTCAACGAGTTGTCGATCGTGCCGGCGCACGAACGCGCGCAAGTGCTGCACACCTTCAATATCACCGACACGCATTATCCGAGCCCGCAGACCTTGCACGGTTTGTTTAAAGCGCAGGCGCAGTTGCGCCCATATGCGCTGGCGGTGGTTCAGGGCTCGCAGGAGCTGAACTATCAGCAACTCAACCGTCGCGCCAACCAGTTGGCCCATCATCTGGTCCAGCACGGGGTCAAACCGGATGACCGCGTGGCGCTCTGCGTGCGGCGCGGGCCGGACATGCTTGTGGGGCTGTTGGCGATTCTCAAGGCGGGCGGCGGTTACGTGCCGATTGATCCGGCGTACCCGCCGGAGCGCATCGCTTATCTGTTGCAGGACAGCGCGCCCGTCGCGGTGTTGGCGCAAAGTGCAACCCGCGCTTTGCTCGGTGACATCCCGCTGATCGACCTCGACGGGGCGACCTGGCAACAACAGTCCATCGCCGACCCGCTGATCGCCGGTTTGAGCCCGGCGCACCTTGCGTATGTGATCTACACCTCGGGTTCGACCGGTTTGCCGAAAGGCGTGATGGTTGAGCATCACACCGTGGAAAACCTCGTGCACTGGCACTGCGAAGCGTTTGATCTGGGCCAGGACAGCCAGACCTCAAGCGTCGCCGGGTTTGGTTTTGATGCGATGGCGTGGGAGGTCTGGCCAGCGCTGTGCAGCGGCGCCACCTTGCATTTGCCGCCGGCGGATGTCGGCAACGAGAACATCGATGAGCTGCTGAATTGGTGGCAAGCGCAGCCGCTGGACGTGAGTTTCCTGCCGACGCCGGTGGCCGAATACGCGTTCAGCCAACACCTCGAACACCCGACCTTGCGCACGTTGCTGATCGGCGGCGACCGTTTGCGTCAATTCGCTCGCCAGCAAACCTTTGCGGTGATCAATAACTACGGTCCGACTGAGGCTTCGGTAGTCGCGACCTCGGGACGAATGAACGTCGGCGAGCCGCTGCATATCGGCCAGCCAATCGCCAATGCGCGGATTTACTTGCTCGATGAACAGCAACGGCCAGTGCCGATCGGCGTCGCCGGCGAGTTGTACGTGGCCGGCGCCGGGGTCGCGCGGGGTTATCTGCATCGTGCGCAAATGACTGCCGAACGCTTTCTTCAGGATCCTTTCGTCGAGCATTCGCGGATGTACCGCACCGGTGATCTTGCGCGGTGGCTGGCCGACGGCAGCCTCGAATACCTCGGTCGCAACGACGATCAGGTAAAGATCCGTGGCATGCGCATCGAACTCGGCGAGATCGAAGCAGCATTGTCCAGTCACGCCGGGATCAAAGAGGCGGTGGCGCTGGTGCGCGACGAGCGCCTGAGCGTCTGGTTCGTCGAACACACGCCACTGCTGATCGAAGACTTGCGCGACCATTTGCAGGGGCAGTTACCGGAGTACATGGTGCCTTCAGCGTATGTGCGCCTCGACCATTTGCCGCTGACCGCCAACGGCAAACTTGATCGCAAGGCCTTGCCCGAACCGGACCAATCCGCGCTGCTGAATCGCGAGTACGAGGCGCCGCAAGGCAAGGTTGAAGCGGCGTTGGCGCAAATCTGGGCCGACGTGCTCAAGGTTGAACGTGTCGGTCGGCAAGACAATTTTTTCGAACTCGGTGGCCATTCGCTGCTCGCCGTCAGCCTGATCGAACGCATGCGCCAGCAAGGCTTGAGCGCCGACGTGCGTGTGCTGTTCAGCCAACCGACATTGGCTGCGCTGGCCGCTGCGATTGGCAGTGGCCGCGAAATCGTGGTCCCGGCCAATCGGATAACTGCGGGTTGCCAGCACATTACCCCAGACCTGTTGCCGCTGGTCGACCTCGACCAAGCCACCATCGACCAAGTGCTCGCCAACGTGCCCGGCGGCGGCGCCAACGTGCAGGACATTTACCCGCTCGCGCCGTTGCAGGAAGGCATTCTTTACCACCACATCACCGCCGAGCAGGGCGACCCGTACCTGCTGCAATCGGCGCTGGCATTCGACAGCCTCGAGCGCCTGCAAGCGTTCGCCCAGGCGTTGCAAAAAGTCATCGACCGTCACGACATCCTGCGCACCGCGGTGGTTTGGCAAGGGTTGAGCCAGCCACTGCAAGTGGTCTGGCGTCAGGCGCAATTGTTGCTATTGGAAGCCCCGGCCGATCAACTGCCCGAGCGCCTCGACCTGACCCAGGCACCGCTGATTCGTATGTTCTACACGCGCGACCCGCTGCAGCAAAATCGAGTGGAGGCGACGTTGCTGTTCCACCACATCGCCCTCGACCACACCGCGCTGGACGTGGTTCGTGGCGAAATTCACGCCTTGTTGTTCGGTGGCGGGCAACTGCCCGGCGCCGCGATGCCTTATCGCAATTACGTGGCTCAGGCGCGGCGCGGCGTCAGCGAGGAGGAACACGAAGGCTTCTTCCGCGACATGCTCGGCGACATTGACGAGCCGACGCTGCCGTTCGGTTTGCACAATGTGCAAGGGCATGGCGCCGCTATCGAGCAGGCGCGACAGCCATTGCCGGTAGAGTTGAGCCAGCGTCTGCGCGTGCAAACGCGGCTGCTTGGGGTCAGCGCCGCCAGCCTGTTTCATCTCGCCTGGGCGCAGGTGTTGGGCGCCACTTCGGGCAAGGACGCGGTGGTCTTCGGCACGGTGTTGATGGGCCGCATGCAGGGCGGCGAGGGCGCCGACCGTGCCTTGGGTTTGTTCATCAATACCTTGCCGTTGCGCGTGGATCTCGGTGAAAACGCCGTGCGCGATGCGCTCAAAGCGACCCATGTGCGGCTCAGCGCATTGCTCGGCCACGAACATGCGTCGCTGGCACTCGCGCAACGTTGCAGCGCGGTGGCGGCGCCATTGCCGCTGTTCAGCGCGATGCTCAATTATCGCCACAGTGACCCGCAGCACACCGCGCAAAACCAGTGGCCAGGGATTCAAACGCTGACCAGCGACGAACGCACCAACTACCCGCTGACGCTGAATGTCGATGACTTTGGCGAAGGTTTCATGCTCAGCGCGATGACCGTTGCCGAGGTCGGCGCCCAGCGCATCTGCGATTACCTGCACACGGCGCTGGAAGGTCTGGTCGGTGCGCTGGAGCAGACGCCGCAACGCGCCCTCAATCGCTTGCCGATCCTCACTGCGCGGGAGCGTGAACACCTGCTGTTTGAACTGAATGCCACTGAAGCCGATTACCCGCTGGAGCAAACCATTCATGGCTTGTTCGAAGACCAGGCGCAACGCACGCCTCAGGCGCCAGCGGTGCTCGCCGGCCCGCAACGGCTGAGCTATCGCGAACTGAATGAGCGCGCCAACCAACTGGCCCATCATTTGCGCGAACACGGCGTCGGGCCGGATTCGCGGGTGGCGATCTGCGTTGAGCGCGGGCTCGACATGGTCGTCGGCCTGCTGGCCATTCTCAAGGCTGGCGGCGGTTATGTGCCGCTCGACCCGAGCTATCCGCTGGAGCGTCTGGCCTACATGCTTGAAGACTGCGCGCCGGTCGCGGTGCTGGTGCAAAGTGGCACGCGTGGTTTGCTCGGTGCCGTTGCAGTGCCGGTGATCGATCTCGAGGTTGATCAGTCGCTGTGGCAAGCGCAGCCAATCGCCAATCCGCAGGTTGCGGCGCTGACGCCGCGACACACGGTGTACGTGATTTACACCTCGGGCTCGACCGGTCAACCCAAAGGCGTGATCAACGAACACCGCGCGGTGGTCAACCGTTTGCTGTGGATGCAGGACGCTTACAACCTGACGCCGACCGACGCGGTGTTGCAGAAAACCCCGTTCAGTTTCGACGTGTCGGTGTGGGAATTCTTCTGGCCGCTGATGACCGGCGCGCGACTGGTGATGGCGCGCCCGGAAGGGCACAAGGACCCGGCCTACCTCTGCGAAGTGATTGCCGCCGAGCAGATCACCACGCTGCACTTTGTGCCGTCGATGCTCGACGTGTTCCTCGCCCACGGCGACGTCGCTGCCTGCCACGGCGTGAAAAACGTGATGTGCAGCGGCGAAGCGTTGCCGGGCAGTGTGGTGCGGCGTTTCCAGGCGCAATTACCCGCCACTCAGTTGCACAACCTCTACGGCCCGACCGAAGCGGCGGTTGACGTCACCGCGTGGCATTGCGCCGGGCCTTCAACGCAAGTGCCGGACAACACGCCGATTGGCAAACCGATTGCCAATACGCGCATTTATTTGCTCGACGCGCACCGGCAACCGGTGCCTCTGGGGGTGATCGGCGAGCTGTACATCGGCGGCGTGCAAGTCGCCCGCGGTTACCTGAACCGCGCGCAACTCAACGCCGAACGCTTTCTCCAGGACCCGTTCAGCGACGATCCAAACGCGCGCATGTACCGCACCGGCGACGTTGCGCGGTATCGCGCCGACGGCAATATCGAGTACCTGGGACGCAACGACGACCAGGTGAAAATCCGTGGTTTGCGCATCGAACTCGGGGAAATCCAGGCGCGCCTGACTCAGTGCAGCGGCGTGCAGGAAGCCGTGGTCCTCGCTCGCGAAGACGTGCCCGGCGATAAACGCCTGGTCGCCTGGTACACCGGCATCGCGCAGGACATCGAAGCGCTGCGCGGCAATTTGCTGCAACACCTGCCGGACTACATGGTGCCGGCACTGTTCGTCCACCTCGACGCCTTGCCCCTGAGCCCCAACGGCAAACTCGACCGCAAAGCCTTGCCGGCCCCGGGCCTGAGCGCAATGCGAGTCCACGAATATCAGGCGCCGATTGGCGATACCGAAATACTGCTGGCGCGGCTGTGGGCCGAGTTGTTGCACGTCGAACAGGTCGGGCGCGACGACAATTTCTTCGAACTGGGCGGCCACTCGTTACTGGCCGTGAGCCTGATGGGCCGCTTGCGTCAGGAGGGCCTTGAAGCCGATGTGCGCACGTTGTTCGAACACCCGACGCTGGCGGGCTACGCCGCTGTAACCGAACGAATGGAGATCGTCCTGTGAGCGTGATCGAATTACTCGCGACACTCAAAGCCAAGGATATTCAGCTGTCGCTCAAGGGTGATCAGCTGCTGGTGCAAGGCAACAAACAGGCGCTCAGCGAGCCGGCCATCCTTGCCTCGATGCGCGAACACAAACCGGCGCTGATCGCGATGATCCGCGCCGGGGACTATTCGCCGAGTCGCGCCGGTTCGGTCGAGGTGCCGGCCAACGCGATCCTCCCCGGCACCACGTGTATCACCCCGTCGATGCTGACCCTGGCGACACTTGATCAGGCCGCCATCGAGCGCATCGTCGCCACCGTGCCCGGCGGCGCGGGCAATGTGCAGGACATTTACCCGTTGGCGCCGTTGCAGGAAGGCATCCTGTTCCACCACGTCAGCGCCGCACAGGGCGACCCGTACATCATGCAATCGCGGTTCGCCTTCGACAGCCGCGAACGCCTCGACGATTTTGTCCGCGCCTTGCAGGGCGTCATCGACCGTCACGACATCTTGCGCACCGGGGTGGTCTGGCAAGGGCTGGAGCGACCGATGCAAGTGGTCTGGCGACAGGCGACGTTGCCGGTCGAAGCGCTGCACCTCGACCCGGCTAACGGCGAGATCGCCGCTCAGTTGCACCAGCGTTTCGACGGTCGGCGTTACCGAATCGATGTGACCCAGGCGCCGTTGCTGCGGCTGGTGCACGCGTGGGATGCGCCGAGCCAGCGCATCGTTGCGATGCTGATGTTTCACCACATGGCCCTCGACCACAGCGCGCTGGAAGTGGTGAGCCAGGAAATGCAGGCGTTCCTGCTCGGGCGCAGCGCACGGCTGGGCGACGCGGTGCCATTTCGCACTTACGTGGCTCACGCGTTGCTCGGGGTCAGCGAACAGGAGCACGAAGCGTTTTTCCGCGAGATGCTCGGCGATATCGATGAACCGACCTTGCCGTTCGGTTTGCAGGATGTGCAGGGCGACGGCCACGCCATCGAAGAGGCCCGCCGCGAGGTTGATGCCGAGCTGGGCCGGCGTCTGCGCACGCGGGCGCGACACTTGGGCGTGAGCGCCGCGAGTCTGTTTCACCTGGCGTGGGCGCAGGTGCTGGCGGTGGTGTCCGGCAAGCAGCGGGTGGTGTTCGGCACGGTGCTGATGGGGCGCATGCTTGGTGCCGACGCGACCGACCGCGCGTTGGGAATTTTCATCAATACCTTGCCGTTTCGCGTCGATATCGGCGGCGCATCGCTGCACGCCGCGGTCAAGGCGACCCATGCGCGCCTGACCACATTGCTGCGCCACGAACATGCGCCGCTGGCCCTGGCCCAACGCTGCAGCGCAGTCGTGGCGCCGACGCCGCTGTTCAGCGCATTGCTCAACTATCGGCACAGCGCCTCCAGCGCCGCCAATGCCAGTGCCGAAGCGCTCGCGGCGTGGCGCGGCATCGCGGCGCTGAGCAGCGAAGAGCGGACCAATTACCCGCTGACCTTGAGTGTCGATGACCTCGGCGAACATTTTGCCCTGACCGCACTGACGGCGCCCGGCATCGACGCGGCGCGCATCTGCGGTTACTTGCATCAGGCCCTGGAAAACCTCGTGTGGGCGCTTGAGCAACCGGCTGATCCGGCGAGCACGCGGTTGGCGATTATTCCGCCGAGCGAGCGCCGGCAATTGTTGCTCGGTTTCAACGACACGCGCCGCGATTACCCGGATCAACTGACCGTGCACGGCGTGTTTGAAGCGCTGGCACTCGCGCAGCCCGAGGCGATTGCCGTGGTCCACGGCGAGCAAATCCTCAGTTATCGGCAACTGAATATCCGCGCCAATCGCCTGGCTCATCACCTGATCAGCCTTGGGCTCAAACCCGGCGACCACGTCGCGATCCTGCTGGAGCGCTCGGTGGGTTTGCTGGTCAGCCAATTGGCGATCAGCAAGTGCGCGGCGGCCTATGTGGCGCTGGACATTCACGCGCCGGCCGAGCGCCAGCGTTTTATGGTCGAGGACAGTCGGGCGCACTGTGTGCTGAGCCCAGCCAGCGCCAGCCTTGATTTTCCCGCCCGGCGCATCGACCCGGACCAATTGCCATCCGGCGAAGATGTGCCGACGCACAATCCGCAGCTTGCGCAGTCCGCGGAGGCGCTGGCGTACATCATGTACACCTCTGGTTCGACTGGCACACCAAAAGGCGTATTGGTCCCGCACCGGGCGATCACGCGACTGGTGATCAACAACGGTTACGCCGATTTCAATCCGCAGGATCGCGTGGCGTTCGCCTCTAATCCGGCATTTGACGCGAGCACCATGGACGTCTGGGGGCCGCTGCTCAATGGCGGGCAAGTGCTGGTAATTGATCGGCAGACGCTGCTCGATCCCACGCGTTTCGGTGAGGTGTTGAGTCAGTCCGGGGCAACCGTGTTGTTTGTCACCACGGCGTTGTTCAATCAATACGTGCAACTGATTCCCGAAGCGCTGAAGGGCTTGCGAATTCTGCTGTGCGGCGGCGAGCGCGCGGACCCGGCGGCTTTTCGGCGTTTGCTGGCCTTCGCTCCAGAACTGCGCTTGGTGCACTGCTACGGGCCGACTGAAACCACCACTTACGCAACCACTTATGAAGTGAAATCCTTAGCGGCCGATGCCGACAGCGTGCCGATTGGCCGGCCGATTTCCAACACGCAGATCTATCTGCTGGACGCTTTTCAGCAACCCGTGCCAATCGGCGTTGTCGGCGAAATCTGCATCGGCGGACAGGGCGTGGCCAAGGGGTATTTGAATCGCCCGGAGCTGACTGCCGAAAAGTTTGTGCCTGACGTGTTCAGTGGCAATCCTCAGGCCTTGCTGTACCGCACCGGCGACCTCGGCCGCTGGAACGCGCAAGGCTTGCTGGAATGCCTTGGGCGTAATGACGATCAGGTGAAAATCCGTGGTTTCCGCATCGAATTGGGCGAAATAGAAGCACGCTTGGCAACCTGCCCCGGAGTCAAAGACGTCGTCGTTCTGGCCCGCGAGGACGTGCCGGGTGACAAGCGCCTGGTGGCTTATTACACCGTGCACGGCGCGGCGTTGAGCGGCGAAAGCCTGCGCGCTCATATGCAAAATTCGCTGCCGGACTATATGATCCCATCCGCCTGCGTGCACCTGCCAAAGCTGCCGCTGAACGCCAACGGCAAGGTCGAGCGCAAAGCATTGCCGGCCCCCGATCACGCGGCGCTGCTGACCCGCGAATATCAGGCGCCGCAGGGTGAAATCGAAACCGTGCTGGCACAGATCTGGGCCGAAGTGCTGCAAGTCGAGCAGGTCGGCCGCGAGGATCACTTTTTCGAACTGGGCGGCCATTCGTTGCTGGCCATGCGCATGGTCTCGCGCGTTCGTCTGCGTTTAGGTGTCGAGCTGGCCTTGAATGAACTGTTCGCCAACCCGCAACTGAGTGCGGTCGCGCAGGTGCTGGCCGAAGCCGGGCGCAGTACTTTGCCGGCGATCATGGCTGGCGCGGATGACGAAGGATCGCCTCTGTCGTTTGCGCAGCAGCGCTTGTGGTTTCTCGCGCAAATGGACGGCGGCAACAGCGCCTACAACATTGCGGCGAGCCTCAGGCTGCGCGGGCGGCTCGACGTCGCGGCGCTGCAACGGGCGTTGGCGCGCATCGTCGAGCGGCACGCCACGTTGCGCAGCCGGTTTGTCGAGCATCAGGACCAGCCGCAGGTGTCGATCGACGCCGCTGCGACGTTGCGTCTGCAAATCGAAGACTGGCGTGATCAGGCGCAATCGCCGCAGGCATTACGCGCGCGGATTCAGGCCGAAGCGGCGCAGCCGTTTGATTTGCAGCATGGCCCGTTGATTCGCGGCAGTTTGCTGACCCTCGCCGATGATCACCACGTGTTGCTGGTTTCCCTGCATCACATCGTTGCCGATGGCTGGTCGATGGGCGTGCTGACCGCTGAGTTGATCGCTTTGTACCAGGCATTCAGTCAGGGCGAGGCCGATCCGCTGCCGGCGCTGGCCGTGCAATATGGCGACTTTGCCCGGTGGCAGCGGCGCTGGTTGAGCGGCGAGCTGCTGCAACGCCAGAGCGAATATTGGCAACAAGCGCTGGCCGGCGCCCCGGCCCTGTTGCTGTTGCCGACCGACCGGCCACGCCCGGCGCAGCAGGATTACGCCGGCAGCAGCGTCGACATTCGTCTCGATGAACAACTGACGGCGGCGCTGAAGGCGTTGAGTCAGCGCCACGGCACCACGCTGTACATGATGCTGATGGCGGCGTGGGCCGCGGTGTTGAGTCG
>NZ_MKGS01000043.1:0-9706 GCF_002836905.1 Pseudomonas sp. 43NM1
CCCCAACTCCAGCGCCGCCCCCGACCCCGACCCCAACTCCAGCGCCGCCCGCCGCCGCTAAACCGGTCAACATTGCCAAGTCGCTGATCACCCTCGACAAGCCCGGCACCAGCCACAAAGTGTCGCTGGAGAAAGGCCCGTCGGCGCCGAAAGTCATTCGCGTCAGCGCGACCTGGGTCGATAACGGCGATAACCAGGACAACGACGACCTCGACCTGCGCATCGGCATTCTTCGCCCGGATGGCCGCATGTCGATCATCCAGGCACCGGACAAAAGCGGTTCGTTCGACGCCGATCCGTTCGTCTTCCACACCGGCGACGTGGTCAACGCCAGTGCCTCGGCGCCGGGCATCGAAACCGTGGAAATCAACCCGGCCATCTCTCAGCGCATGGGCGGCAAGGTTGCATTGGTGTGCAGCGTCTATTCGGCGGTTGCCAACGGCGCCGTTTCAGTAGCGTCGCTGAAGCCGAAAATGCGCATGGAATACGGCGATCAGGTGGTCGAATGCGCGTTTGAGTTCAAGAGCGGTTTCTTCAGCAGCATGGTCTACACCTACGTCATCGGCCTGATCGAAATAGACCTCGATCACATCGAACTGAGCCCGTCGGGCACCACCTCAAAAACCGGCAGCGAAGCCACGCCATGGCTGTCGCGCAAGGGCGACAAACTGCTGATCACCATGGATGGCCCACCCGTGTTCAAAGGTCATCCGCCGCAAAGTGGTGGCAAGAAAAGCTACGTCTGAGATCGCTCGAACCGCCCCACAAACCCCGTAGGAGCGAGGCTTGCCCGCGAAGGCGTCAGTCCAGTCAATATGTGCGTTGACTGGACTGACGCCTTCGCGGGCAAGCCTCGCTCCTACAGGTTCGGTGCCAACTCGATTACGGTTTTGCCAACCCCGGCGCCTTGGTCACCGCCGGTTTCAACACCAGCCATAACGCCGCCCCGATCAATACCCCGCCATACACGTGCGCCATCGACAACGGCTCGTCCAGCAGCAACGCGCCCCACAGCACGCCGAACGGCGGGATGACGAACGTCACCGTCATCGACTTCACCGGGCCGATCGAGCTGAGCAGGCGGAAGTACACGATGTAGGCAAACGCCGTACAGCCCAGGCCCAACCCGAGCAACGACAGCCAGACGTTCCAGCCGCCCCAGCTCGCCGGTGGCTGGGTGACAACGCTGTAGCCGAATAGCGGCAGCAAAAACAACGTCGCGCCGAGCATGCTGCCCAGCGCCGACAGACGACTGTCGAGGCCGCCGGCCTGATCGAGCCAGCGTCGCGCGAGGAATCCGGCGAAGCCGTAACACGTCGTCGCGAGCAGGCAGGCGAGGGCGCCCATCAGCAATTGCATGTCGAACGCCACCGGGCCGGCGCGGGTCAGGACGCCGACGCCGAGCAATCCGAGAAACACCCCGCCGAGCTTGGCAGCAGTGAGCCGCTCATGGAAAAACAGGCCGCCGATCAACACGCCCATCAACGGCGTGGTGGCGTTGAAAATCGCCGAGTAACCGGCCGGCAGCACTTGCGCGGCCACCGAATACAGGGTCGCCGGCAAGCCGCTGTTGATCACGCCCAGCAGCATCACGGTTTTCAGTTTGCCCTTGAAATCCCAACTGATGCGCATCAGCCCGAGGATCACCAGCAACCCGGCGGCGGCAATCGACACGCGGAAAAACGCCGTGGGAATGGTGCCAATCACCGGCGCGATGACGCGCATGAACAGAAAACTCGCGCCCCAAATCGCCGCCAGCGACAACAAACGAACAATATCGACAGCGCTCACGGGGCACTCCTTCCTTTATAAGGGCGCAAGTGTTGCCGAGCGTCCGGTCGATGGCAACCGAAAACCGCGCAATCAATTCGCCGCGAAAAATACGCTTCTCCTGCGCACGGTTCAGTGGCTAAGCTCAGGTTTCCGAAATTCCCGCAGAGGTCTCACCATGCCGCAGCAATGGCCCGCCGCCGATATCGCCCGAATGATCCTCGATGGCTTTGACGATTACCGCGAGCATTTCCGGCAGATCACCGACGGTGCCCGCGCGCGTTTCGAGCAGGCGCAGTGGCAAGAGGCGCAAGTCGCCTCGGCGGCGCGGATCAACCTCTACGAAGAAAAGGTCGGGGAAACCATCGCCCGTTTGCGCGAAACGTTCGACGATGCCGCGCTGATGGAAGTCAGCTGCTGGCCGCTGGTCAAAAGCGCCTACATCACGTTGATCGACCTGCGATTCGACGATGAACTGTCCGAGACCTGGTACAACTCGATCTTCTGCGGGCTGTTCAGCCACGACCTGATCAGCGACGGCTGCATGTTCATCCACACCACCCGGCCCAGCCTGCGCCGCGCCCGCGCTGCGCAAACGCGCACCTACAAACCCCAGGGGCACTTGTCGGAAATGCTCGCGAGTATCTTCGCCGACTACCGTTTCAGCGAAGATTACGCCGACCTCGCCGGCGACCTGCGCCGCCTCGAAGCGCAACTGCGCGAAAACCTGCCGGACTGGGTGTGCAAGGACCCGCAGCTGTCGGTCGAACTGTTTTCCTCGGTGCTCTACCGCAACAAAGGCGCCTACCTGGTCGGGCGCATTTACACCCGCGACGAGCAATGGCCGCTGGTGATTCCGCTGCTGCACCGCGAAGGCCGGGGGATACAGATCGACGCGCTGATCACCGATGAAGCGGACGTGTCGATCATTTTCTCGTTCACCCGTTCCTACTTCATGGTCGACGTGCCGGTGCCGGCGGAGTTTATCGGTTTCCTCAAACGCATCTTGCCGGGCAAGCACATCGCCGAGCTGTACACCTCGATCGGCTTCTACAAACACGGCAAATCCGAGTTTTATCGGGCGCTGATCAATCACCTGGCCAACACCGACGACCAATTCATCATGGCGCCCGGCGTGCGTGGCATGGTCATGAGCGTGTTCACGCTGCCGGGTTTCAATACCGTATTCAAGATCATCAAGGACCGCTTTTCGCCGTCGAAAAACGTCGACCGCGCGACGGTGATCGAAAAGTATCGGCTGGTGAAAAGTGTCGACCGGGTCGGGCGCATGGCCGATACCCAGGAGTTTGCCGACTTCCGTTTTCCGCTGAGCAAGTTCGAACCGGCGTGTCTCGAAGAGCTGCTGGACGTGGCGCCGTCAACGGTGTCGGTCGAGGGCGATACCGTGCTGATCCGCCACTGCTGGACCGAACGGCGGATGACCCCGCTGAACCTTTATCTGGAAAACGCCAACGAAGCGCAGGTGCGCGAGGCGCTGGAAGATTATGGCTTGGCAATCAAGCAATTGGCGGCGGCGAACATCTTTCCCGGCGACATGTTGCTGAAAAACTTCGGCGTCACTCGCCACGGGCGCGTGGTGTTTTATGACTATGACGAGATTTGTTATCTGACCGAAGCCAACTTCCGGCACATCCCGCAGCCGCGCACCCCGGAGGACGAAATGGCCTCCGAACCGTGGTATTCGATCGGGCCGCTGGACGTGTTTCCGGAAGAGTTTCCACCGTTTTTGTTTGCTGACGCGGGGCAGCGGCGGTTGTTCGATCAGTTGCATGGCGAGTTGTACAACGCCGATTACTGGAAAAGTCTGCAAGAGGCGATTCGCGCCGGGAAAGTCATCGACGTGTTCCCGTATCGGCGCAAAGGCCTCGACAACGAATAACCCCTGAAATCGACCCCTCACCCCAGCCCTCTCCCCAAGGGGGAGAGGGGGAAAGGGAGCCGATCTTCGGGCCTTTCAGAATCTGCGTTCGACTCGCAATTGCAGGTCGGTGTATTGCAAACAAACACCTCACCCCAGCCCTCTCCCCAAGGGGGAGAGGGGAAAGGGAGCCGATCTTCGGGCTTTTCAAAATCTGCGTTCGACTCGGACTTTCAGGTCGATGTAGCTCGAAAGAACACCTCGGTCAGTCCCCTCGCCCCTTTGGGGAGAGGGTTAGGGTGAGGGGTGGCCCTCCCTGACACGCCAAACACAGCCAAATCTGCGACAATCGCCCCCCTGCGCCACTAGACGACTTATTGCGTACCTGATGACTGACGAATCGCCTTCCATCGACAAACTGCTGAAAAACCTCGATCACGCCATGCTCGCCGACCGCCACCGGCTGCGGCGGCAGTTGCTTGAGCTGCGCAAGAAACCGGACGAGGCCAAGTTGGCCGCGTGGGTGACGCGCATGCAGGCGTCCTGTGATCAGGTGCTGGCGCGGCGCGCCAGCCTGCCGGTGATTCGTTACGACGACAGCCTGCCGATCGCTGCCAAGCGCGACGAAATCAAAGCCGCGCTGCTCAAGCATCAAGTGCTGATCATTGCCGGCGAAACCGGCTCGGGCAAAACCACCCAGTTGCCGAAAATCTGCCTGGAAATCGGCCGCGGCCAGCACGGTCTGATCGGCCACACCCAGCCGCGCCGCATCGCTGCACGCAGCGTCGCCAGCCGGGTTGCCGAAGAATTGGCGACGCCGTTGGGCGCGCTGGTCGGCTATCAGGTGCGGTTCGAGGATCAGAGCGATTCCAATACGCTGATCAAGTTGATGACCGACGGCATCCTGCTCGCCGAAACCCAGAACGATCGCTACCTCGAACGCTACGACACGATCATCGTCGACGAAGCGCACGAACGCAGCCTCAACATCGACTTCCTGCTCGGTTACCTGAAAACCCTGCTGCCGCGCCGCCCGGACCTGAAAGTCATCATCACCTCGGCGACCATCGACCTTGAGCGCTTCTCCAAGCACTTCGACGATGCGCCGATTGTCGAGGTTTCCGGTCGCACGTTCCCGGTCGAAACCTGGTATCGGCCGCTGACGCTGGAGCAGGACGAAGAGGGCAACCGCGTCGAGGACGACTTGACCGTCGATCAGGCCATCCTCGCCACCCTCGACGAAATCGCCGCGTTCGAACGCAGCGAGCGCAAAAGTCCCGGCGATGTGCTGGTATTCCTGCCCGGCGAGCGCGAGATTCGCGACGCCGCCGACATGCTGCGCAAGGCCCAGCTCAAACACACGGAAATCCTGCCGCTGTACGCGCGCTTGTCGCCGGCCGAGCAGCAGCGGATTTTCCAGTCGCACCCGGGCCGCCGTGTGGTGTTGGCGACCAACGTCGCCGAAACCTCGCTGACCGTGCCGGGCATCCGTTACGTGATCGACAGCGGCACCGCGCGCATCAGCCGTTACAGCTATCGCGCCAAGGTCCAGCGTTTGCCCATCGAGGCGATTTCCCAGGCCAGCGCCAACCAGCGTAAAGGTCGTTGCGGTCGGGTCGAGCCGGGCATTTGCATTCGTCTTTACAGCGAAGAAGATTTCATCGGGCGCCCGGAATTCACCGACCCGGAAATCCTCCGTACCAACCTCGCCGCAGTGATTCTGCAGATGCTCCATCTGCGCCTCGGCGAGATCACTGATTTCCCGTTTATCGAGCCGCCGGATGGCAAGGCGATCAGCGACGGTTTTAATCTGCTGCAAGAGTTGTCGGCGGTGGATCGCAACAGTCAGCTGACCCCGCTCGGACGCAATCTGGCGCGCCTGCCGGTCGACCCGCGCATGGGCCGCATGCTGCTCGAAGCGGCGAAACTCGGCAGCTTGCAGGAAGTGCTGATTGTCGCCAGCGCCATGTCGATTCAGGACCCGCGCGAGCGTCCGCCGGAACGTCAACAAGCGGCGGATCAGGCGCACGCGCAATGGAAAGACGTCGATTCCGACTTCGCCGGGCTGGTCAATTTGTGGCGCGGGTTTGAAGAACAACGCCAGGCGTTGACCGCGAGCCCGCTGCGCAACTGGTGCCGCAAGAATTTCCTGAATTACCTGCGCCTGCGCGAGTGGCGCGATTCTCACCGCCAGTTGAGCCTGATCTGCCGCGACATGCAGCTGAGCATCAACAAAGAGCCGGCGGATTATCCGAAGCTGCACAAAGCCGTGCTTTCCGGGCTGCTCAGCCAGATCGGGCAGAAAGCCGACGAAGGCGATTACCTCGGCGCGCGTCAGCGGCGTTTCTGGATTCACCCTTCGTCGGGCCTGGGCAAAAAACGTCCGCAATGGCTGATGACCGCCGAACTGGTGGAAACCACTAAGTTGTATGCGCGGATGGTCGCGAAGATTGATTCGGACTGGATCGAGCCGCTGGCCGGGCACCTGATCAAGAAAAACCACTTCGAACCGCATTGGGAGAAGAAGCGCGGCCAGGTCGTCGCGTTTGAACAGATCACTTTGTTCGGGCTGATCGTGGTCGGCCGCCGACCGGTGCATTACGGGCCGATTGATCCGCTGGTGTCGCGTGAATTGTTTATTCGTGAAGGGCTGGTGCGCGGCGAGATTCAATCCAAAGCCAAGTGCCTGACGGCCAATGCGCAGTTGCTCGAGCAGCTCGACGAACTGGAAGCCAAGGCGCGTCGGCGCGATATTCTCGCCGACGAAGAAACCCTGTTTGCGTTTTACGACGCGCGTCTGCCGGCGGAAATTCATCAGACCGCGACGTTCGACAGTTGGTATCGGGTCAACAGTCAGAAAGACCCGCAACTGCTGATCATGCGCGAAGAAGACGTGCTGGCCCGCGAGGCCAGCGAAGTTACCGCGCTGCATTACCCGGACACGCTGCACATTGGCGATCTGGAGCTGGCGCTGAGTTACCACTTCGAGCCCAATCATCCGCGCGACGGCGTGACCCTGCGGGTGCCGGCACCGTTGTTGCCGATGCTGCCGCCGGAGCGTCTGGAATGGCTGGTGCCGGGTGTCATCGAGGCCAAATGTGTGGCGCTGGTGCGTAACTTGCCGAAAGCGTTGCGCAAGAATTTTGTGCCGGTGCCGGACTTTGTCAAAGCCGCGCTGCAACGCATGACCTTCGCCGAAGGTTCGCTGCCGCAGGCGCTGGGCCGCGAATTGCTGCGCATGACCGGCGCGCGGGTCAGCGATGAAGCGTGGGCCGAAGCCTCGCAGCAGGTCGACAGCCATTTGCGAATGAACCTGGAAATCGTCGATGGCCAAGGCAAGTTCCTGGGCGAAGGACGCGATCTGGCCGAGTTGACCGCGCGTTTCGCCGAGGCCAGCCAAGCGGCATTGGCCGTGCCGCAAACCGCGAAAAATCAGCAGCCGGTCGAGCCGAAAGTCTTTGCCGCGGTCGCCGAGAAAACCCAGCAGAAGATTGCCGGGCTGTCGATGACGGTGTATCCGGCGTTGGTCGAAGAGGCCGGCACGGTCAAGGAAGGGCGTTTCTCGACGCCGGCCGAAGCCGAGTTCCAGCATCGCCGCGCCTTGCAGCGTTTGCTGATGCAGCAATTGGCCGAGCCGGCGAAGTTCCTGCGCGGCAAGTTGCCGGGGCTGACCGAGCTGGGCCTGATGTACCGCGAGTTGGGGCGTATCGATGCCTTGGTCGAGGACATTCTGTTGGCCAGTCTCGACAGCTGCATTCTGGAGGGCGAAGACCCGTTGCCGCGCGATGGCGCCGGGTTGGCCTCACTGGCCGAGCGCAAACGCGGCGGCTGGACCGAGCACGCCGAACGTCTGGCGAAGCTGACGCTGGAGATTCTCAAGCTTTGGCACGGTCTGCAAAAACGCTTCAAAGGCAAGATCGACCTCGCGCAAGCGGTGGCGCTGAACGACATCAAGCAGCAGCTGAGCAATCTGGTGTATCCGGGGTTTGTCCGTGAGACGCCGATGCAGTGGCTCAAGGAGTTGCCGCGTTATCTGAAAGCGGTCGAGCAGCGTTTCGAGAAGATCGGCGCGCAAGTGCAGCGCGACCGGGTCTGGAGCGGCGAATTGTCTGCGCTGTGGGCGCAATACCAGACCCGCGCGAACAAACACGCGCAGGAAGGCAAACGCGACCCGCAACTGGAGCTGTACCGCTGGTGGCTGGAGGAATACCGCGTGTCGCTGTTCGCCCAGCAATTGGGGACCAAAGTACCGATCTCCGACAAGCGCTTGAACAAACAGTGGAATCAGGTCGAGCCATGATCGCTAGGTGTGCGATCCCCTGTGGCGAGGGGGCTCGCCCCCGTCCGGCTGCGAAGCAGTCGTAAAATCACCGCAATCGGTAAACCTGATACACCGAGTTCGCAGGTTTTGGGGCGGCTTCGCCACCCAACGGGGGCAAGCCCCCTCGCCACAATGTTCGTGCGAGCATCGGGCGGTTGTTTGATCCAGCAAATAGGGCCAAACCGCGGCGTTTATGGCAAACTTCGCGCCTATAAACGCCGGTGCCGCGATTTTGAGCCTTCAGCGGCTCTCGCGGCTCGGAATAAAGCGATGCCAGGTTTGCTTCCCTGCGCGGGAACGAACCCTTTGTGTGTTGGTACGTCGGTGCCAGCGCTTTCTGCCTGAACAGATTAGAGAAACGACCATGCATAACGTCGTCATCAGCGGCACCGGCCTGTACACCCCGGCCAACAGCATTTCCAACGAAGAGCTGGTGCAGTCTTTCAATGCTTACGTCGCGCTATTCAACGCCGACAACGCTGACGCCATCGCGCGTGGCGAGCTCGAAGCGTTGACCGAGTCCAGTGCGGCGTTTATCGAAAAAGCTTCCGGCATCAAAAGCCGCTTTGTCATGGACAAGGACGGCATCCTCGACCCGCAACGCATGGCGCCGCGCCTGCCCGAGCGTTCCAACGACGAATGGTCGGTGCTTTGCCAAATGGCCATCGGCGCTGCCGAACAAGCCTTGCAACGCGCCGGCAAGACTGCCGCCGACATCGACGGCGTGATCGTCGCGTGCTCGAACCTGCAGCGCGCTTACCCGGCCATCGCCATCGAAGTTCAGGAAGCCTTGGGCATTCAGGGTTTCGGTTTCGACATGAACGTGGCGTGCTCCTCGGCCACTTTTGGCATCCAGGCCGCCGCCAACAGCGTGCAACTGGGCCAGGCGCGGGCGATCCTGATGGTCAACCCGGAAGTCTGCACCGGTCACCTGAACTTCCGTGACCGCGACAGCCATTTCATCTTCGGCGACGCCGCCACTGCGGTGATTGTTGAGCGCGCTGACCTGGCCACCTCCGAGTTCCAGTTCGACATCGTCAGCACCAAACTGCTGACCAAGTTCTCCAACAACATCCGTAACAACTTCGGTTTCCTCAACCGCGCGGCGGAAGAGGGGGTTGGCAGCAAGGACAAACTGTTCGTGCAGGAAGGCCGCAAGGTGTTCCGCGACGTCTGCCCGATGGTCGCCGAGCTGATCGCCACGCATCTGGAAGAAAACCAGCTGAATGTCGGCGACGTGAAGCGCTTCTGGCTGCACCAGGCAAACCTCAGCATGAATCACTTGATCGTGAAGAAACTGCTCGGCCGCGAGGCGACTGAAGAAGAAGCCCCGGTGATTCTTGATACCTACGCCAACACCAGTTCTGCCGGTTCGGTGATTGCGTTTCACAAGAATCAGGATGATCTGGCCGCTGGTTCGCTGGCGGTGCTCAGCTCGTTTGGCGCCGGTTATTCGATTGGTAGCGTGATCTTGCGCAAGCGCTAAGTGGTCAAAGAAAGACCGTAGCCGTTGGCTACGGTCTTTTTTTATGGGCGCTGGTTTTGTGAATGCCGGATTTTCTGTACAACCGCTTTGTTGAGGATGAGGGATTGTGTGGCGAGGGGGTTCACCCCCGTTGGAGAGCGCAGCGGTCGCAAAAGCTGAGCCCCTGTTTAGCCAGACTGACCGCATTGCATGGTTTTGCGACTGCTTTGCAGCCGAACGGGGGTAAACCCCCTCGCCACAGGGATTGGGG
>NZ_MKGS01000044.1:0-9652 GCF_002836905.1 Pseudomonas sp. 43NM1
CCTTCATTCCCGGCCTGTACGGGAATGCTGGCCCGCCGCCGGATAACCGCGACCATGTGGAAGTCTGGCGGTTTGATGACGGCGGCTCGCTGGTCTACGACTGGCAAGCCAAGAGCTACACCATCACGCTGCCGAGCGGCACGATGACTATCACGGTCGGCGGCTCCCAAGCGGTCGTAACCGATAGCGCCGTTACCGTAACGTCCGGGACCATCACCCTGAAGGGGGCGGTGAACATCGAAGGTCCGTTGCACGTTACGCAGAACATCACCGGCGATATGGCGATCCTCGACACGACCGGAAACAGCAATCACCACAAGCATTAATTTCAACCACGACAGCCCGCCAAGCGCGGGATTTTTCATGCCTGGAGAAAACACATGGCCAAGATCCTCGACACGCCTGCCAGCGAAGTTCAATCGCAGCCCGACGTTGCAGCAAGTCCGCTGACGCTGGCTGCACCGACCACTCAGTTTTTGAAGTTTCGCGACAAGATCTACACCTCGCGCACTCTGATCATCCCGCCTAGTAACCGCACGTTGTCGGTGGCGAAGGCTCAGGTTGAGGTTGCGCCGGCAGATGCCGAGGCGTTGGCATTTCTCAAAGCCAGCGCGGAATTCGAACCACTGAAGGAGTGATGTAGATGATCGGAATGGATCGCCAGACCGGCCAACCCATTTCCGGCATCGACCATTTGCGGCAGTCCATTGCTGACATCTTGGGCACGCCGTTAGGCAGCCGCCGGCATCGGATGGACTACGGCAGCAAGTTGCGGCGGTTTATCGACTTGCCTGTGAACGAAGGCTGGAAAAGCGCGGTACAGGCTGAAGTCGCTCGCTCCCTGGGGCGCTGGGAGCCGCGTTTGAAACTCGATCAGGTGCGTGTTCTGTCGGTGTTAGGTGGGCGAGTCAATCTGAAGATCGCCGGCGTTTACCTGGGCGACGGCGTCACGCTGGAGGTGGCCGTATGAGTATCGTGGATCTGTCGTCATTGCCGGCGCCGACGGTGTTGGAACCGCTGGACTTCGAAGAGGTTTACGAAGAAAAAATAGGCGTGTTTCGCGGCTACATGGGCGGCAACTGGACGGCCAAGCTGGAGAGTGATCCGGTGGTCAAGGTGCTGGAGGTGGCTGCTTATATCAAGGTCGGCAACCGTGCCCGAGTTAACGATGCAGGCAAGGCGGTTTTGCTCGCGCACGCCATCGACGGTGACCTCGATCACCTGGGCGCCAATGTCAATCTGAAGCGCCTGGTGGTTCAAGCCAAGGATCTGCTGGCCGTGCCGCCGGTGCCGGAGGTCAAGGAAGAAGACGACCCGTTCCGCGAGCGTATCCAGTTGGCCTATGAGGGCCTGACCACGGCTGGCCCGCGTAACAGCTACATCCTGCACGCCCGTAACGCCTCGGGATTGGTGGCGGATGCCACGGCCGAAAGCCCGGCGCCGTGTTTCGTTACGGTAACGGTGCTGGGTTTGGAAGAGCAGGGCGTGGCCCCGCCTGAGTTACTGGCGACGGTGGCCGTCGCGCTCAATGACGACAATGTGCGGCCGGTGTGCGATCGGGTCACGGTGCAGAGTGCCCAGGTAATTCCGTACAAGATCGAGGCGATTTTGCACATGGCTGGTGCCGGCCCTGAAGCGGATGCCAGTTTGGCCGAAGCGATAAGCCGGTTGGCGGCATGGATCAACCCGCGCAAGCGGTTGGGCGTCGAGGTGGCGCGGTCTGGCGTCGACGCTCAGTTGCACGTTGCCGGGGTTTCCAGGGTCGAGCTGGTCGGATGGCAAGACTTGGCACCGACCAAGGCGCAGGCGGCGTTCTGTACGGGCTACACCGTCAAGTTGGCGGGCTGATATGAAAAGCCTACTGCCGCTCAATAGCACGCAACTGGAACGGGCCATGGAGGCCGCGTTTTTCGAAAAGACCATTGTCCCGCTGCGCGACCTGTACAACGCCGATACCTGTCCGGTGCATTTGCTGCCGCACTTGGCGTGGGCGTGGTCGGTGGACCGCTGGGATTACCGGTGGAGCGAGGCGACCAAGCGCGCGGCCATCAAGGCCTCTTACTACATCCACGCTCACAAGGGGACCATCGGCGCACTGCGCCGGGTGGTTGAGCCCCTGGGCTACCTGATCGAGATTATCGAGTGGTTCAAGATGGTGCCGGAGGGCATCCCGGGCACGTTCGCGCTGAAGGTCGGGGTTCTCGACACCGGTATCACCGAGGAAATGTATCAGGAGCTTGAGCGGCTGATTGACGACGCCAAGCCGGTTAGCCGGCACCTGACGGGTCTGGCGATCAGCCTCGAAACTCAAGGCAATTTGAACATTGCGGTGTCCCTCTATGAGGGCGACGAAATCGACGTTTACCCGCCGGTCATGCGTGACATTGAGGTCACTGGCAGCTTCGGTGTGGTCGGCCGCGAACACTCCATAGACACTCTGGACGTTTATTATGATTGATGCGAATTCCCAGTTTTTCGCCATCCTCACGAAAGTGGGGAGAGCCAAACAGGCGAATGCCGACGCACTCGGTATTCCCTGGAAAATCACCGAAATGGGCGTGGGTGATGCCAATGACACCGACCCAATCCCAAGCGAGGCGCAAACGCGGCTGATTAACGAGTGGCGGCGCCGTCCGCTGAATCAGCTGCGCATTGACCCGGCCAACACGGCGGTGATCATCGCCGAGCAAATTATCCCAGCCGATGAGGGCGGGCGCTGGATTCGCGAAATCGGTCTGTATGACGCTGACGGGGATCTGGTGGCGGTGGCCAACTGCGCGCCGAGCTTTAAGCCGATGCTGTCGCAGGGCTCCGGCCGCACCCAAGTGGTCAGGATGAATTTCATCGTGACCAGTACCGGCAACATCACACTCAAGATTGACCCTGCGGTGGTGCTGGCGACTCGCGAGTACGTCGATCTGCGGATAACCGAAGAGCTTTACAAGCTCGACAGCAAACAGTCGGTGCGGGTGGCCACCACGGCCAACATCGCGCTGGCGGGCTTGCTGACCATCGACGGCATTGCGTTGGCGGCCGGCGATCGGGTGTTGGTGAAAAACCAAACCGTGGCCAAGGACAACGGCCTGTACTTGGCGGCAGCGGGCGTATGGAAGCGCGCAGAAGATGCCGACACCAATGCCGAGGTGACTTCCGCGTTATTGGTTGCGGTCGAGCAAGGCGGCGCGCTGGCCGACACGCGCTGGCAGTTGGTCACCGACGGCGTGATAGTCCTGGGAACCACGCCGTTGGTTTTCCAAGACGTGACCCAAGGCTATGCGCCGATCAATTCGCCGGCGTTCCTCGGGGCGCCGACAGCCAACACCGCCGAGCCAGGTAACAACTCGCGTCAGGTGGCGAACACTGAGTTTGTGGCCAGCGCTGTCGAAAAGGCGGTTAACGGTGCGACGACTGTCAGTGTGGCGGGTTCGGGCAGCACGCTGCTCACGGCGGCGCAGGTGCGGGCCGGTGTGCTGTATCTCAACGGCACGCTGACCGGCAACAAAACCGTGATTGTGCCGACTGAGCCTGCGCGGTTTCAGGTGTGCAACACCACCACCGGGCCGTTCACGTTAACGGTGAAAACGGCGGCGGGCTCGGGGATCCTGGTCACGCAAAGCATGTGCTCCCTGCTGTTTTGCGACGGCGCTAGTGTGTTTTTGCAGCAATCGGATTTTGTCAGCCCGATCTTCAGAGGCGTTCCGCGCACACCGCTGCCACCTCGTTTTGATGTCAGCGATCAAGTAATGAGCGCGTCGGCGGTGTCGTCCCGAGGTCAGCAATATTCAACCTTCACCGCCTTTGACGGGCCGCTACATGGAACCGTCGGGCACGTTGGCGGGGTGGTTCATTGCTCCGGTTCGGGTGGCGCGAACGCCTATAGCTTGCCCAGCACTGCGGCCAACAATATTCCGCCCGGGGCGACGGTCCGTGTGCAGAATTGGGGCGCTTACGACCTCTCGCTGAGTGTCCAGGGCGGCGACAACATGCAGGAAAACATCGATGGCGTATGGAGTCCGGCAACGCGAGCGATTCCGGCTGACTCTTATGTGGACTGCATGCATATCGGTGCTGGTATGTGGCTGCTGGCGGGGACGGGCGTTGTCGGCAAAACTCGTCCGTGGGCCTTCATGTCGGGCGAATCGGGTTATCAGAAATTGCCTTCTGGTTTGATCATTCAGTGGTTTACAGCGCCGTTCGCCCAGGCGTATCAGGCGGTCCCGTTTAACTTGCCGATCGCATTTACGAAAGGGAATTTCGGATGCAACGTCTCGCTGACGAGCAGCGCCATTTATGCCAGCGGCGGCTCGCCCCATGTTGCTGGCATGCCCAACGGCTTAGGCCAAGTGCTTTTGCAGTCCAACTACACCGCCAGTCAATCGGCCGTGCGGGTGCTGGCTTTCGGTATGTAAGGGGATCAACAGAAAATGCTCTATTCCAGCAAGACAACCGGCCTGTTTCACGACTCCGATCTGGGTGGGGAAATTCCGCCGGACGCGATCGAGATAGCGCCGGATTTGCACGCCGCATTGCTGCGCGGTCAATCGGATCTGATCATGATTGATTTCGCTACCGAGCCGCCGTCACTCGTGGAGCGGCCGCCGATGAGTGACGATGTGCTGGCCAGCATTGAGCGCGCTTGGCGCGATGGGCAGTTGGCCAAGACGGACGGCATCGTGGCGCGTCACCGTGACGAAATAGAGGAAGGTTTGTCCACGTCTCTAACCTCGGCGCAATACACCGACTTGCAGGTCTATCGCCGCTCACTGCGCAACTGGCCAGAAGCGGGCGAATTTCCGTTGGCCGACCATCGCCCAATTGCGCCGCCATGGCTGGCCGAGAAACTGCAATAAACGCCCCGCACTGACGGGGCGTTTTCTTTTCCGTTACGCGTAACACGAACATCCCTAACAGCCTCGCTTATGCGGGGCTTTTTCGTTTCTGGAGATCGAGCTTTATGAGTTTCTTTCACGGCGTTACCACCACTTCGGTCGATACCGGTGCTCGCACCATTTCGCTGCCGTCGTCTTCTATCATCGGGCTGTGCGACACCTTCACCCCGGGCGTCCTCGGCGGCGGTACCGCCAAGGCTGGCGAACTGAAGCTGATCACCACCGAGCGCGAAGCCATTGCCGCTTTCGGCCCCGACTCGGCCATCACCAAGGCCTGTCAGGCGATCTACACCAAGGCCAAGGCGGTGATCGTCGCCATTGGCGTGCCCAAGTTGGAAGACACGGCGCTGCAAACCTCGGCGATCATTGGCGGCGTTCTGGCCTCGGGTCAGCGTACCGGCCTGCAAGCCTTGCTCGATGGCAAGAGCCTGTTCAACGCACAGCCGCGGCTTTTGATTGCCCCGGGTCACACCGCCACACAAGCGGTGGCCACCGCGCTCGATAGCCTGGCGCAGAAGCTACGCGCGATCGGCATTCTCGACGGCCCTGGTACCACCGATGAGGCCGCCATGGCCTACGCCGATAACTTCGGCAGCCGCAACCTGTTTATGGTCGATCCGGGTGTGCAGTTCTGGGACACCACTCTCAGCAAAACGGTGGATGCGCCGGGCTCGGCCTGGGCAGCGGGCTTGTTCGCCTGGACTGATGCGGAATACGGCTTCTGGGGATCGCCGTCGAACAAAGAGTTCACCGGCATCACCGGCACCACTCGCGCAGTCGAGTACCTGGACGGCGACGAGACGTGCCGAGCCAACCTGCTGAACAACGCCAATATCGCGACGATCATCCGTGACGACGGTTATCGCCTGTGGGGCAACCGCACGCTGTCGAGTGATCCGAAATGGGCGTTCGTTACCCGCGTTCGCACGCTGTTCATCCTGATGGATGCGGTACAGGCCGGGCACAAGTGGGCGGTTGACCGCTCGATCACGAAAACCTACGTCAAGGACGTCACCGACGGCCTGGATGCGTTCATGCGCGACCTGAAAGCCCAGGGCGCAATCATCAACTTTGAAGTGTTCCCGGATCTGGAGCTGAACACGGCCAGCCAGATTGCCCAGGGCAAAGTTTACTGGCGCATCCGCTTCACCGACGTGCCGCCGGCAGAAAACCCGAATTTCCTTTTCGAAGTCACCGATCAGTGGATGACCGAAGTTCTTGAAGCAGCCTAAGGGGCCACGTAAATGATTCCTCAAACTTTGTTCAACACCAATCTGTTCGTCGATGGCGTGAACTTCACCGGCGACGTGCCGAGCCTGACGCTGCCCAAGCTGACCACCAAGACTGATGCGTATCGCGCTGGCGGCATGGCGGGCGAGATTGAAATGGATCAGGGCCTGGAAAAAATGGAGGCGTCCTTTGTCACCAAGGGCATTCGCCGAGAGTCGCTGAAGTTCTTCGGTCTGGCCGACGGCACGGCGTTCAACGCGTCGTTCCGTGGTGCCTTCAAGGGGCTCAAGGGCACGGTGACCGCTGTCGTGGCTACCCTGCGCGGCCGGCTCAAAGAGGTCGATCTGGGCGACTGGAAGGCCGGCGACCCCGCGGAGATCAAGCACGCGATCGCCGTCACTTACTACAAGCTCGAAATCGACGGTCGCCTGATGTACGAAATCGACATGGTCGCCGGTATTCAGGTGATCGACGGCAAAGACCAGCTCGCGGAAGTGCGCTCCGCACTCGGCCTCTAAGGGAATAGATCCAGATGACTCAAGCAATTAAGAAAATGCCGGATTGGCTGGTGGTAGCCGGTGAGCACGCTGTCGTGACTCTGTCGCGGCCCAGCGAAGCCAACGGGGTGAAGGTCGAGAAGGTCACCCTGCGCGCACCGACGTTGCGCCAGGAACTGGCGGCTGATGCGGCCGTGCAGGGTGATGCAGAGCAGCGCGAGTTGCTGCTGTTCGCCGGGCTCGCGGAAATGGGGATCAAGGATATCGAAGGCCTGAAGCTAGTGGACTACCACCGCTTACAGGCCGGTTACGAGCAACTGGTGCCGCAATTCTCGGACGCTAAAGAGCAAGCCGCCTGGCTCACTGTCACGCCGGATAACGCGCTGGTGACGCTGCTGTGTCCCTCGGAAATCAATGGCGTCATGGTCGATAAGTTGGTCATGCGTTCCCCGACTGTGCTCGATGTTCGGGCGGCGAATCGTGAATCGGGTGGCGATGAAGTGAGCCGCGAAGTGGTTCTGTTCGCCAATTTGACCGGCGTCAATGTCGGCGAGCTGGAGGGCCTAAAGCTGGTGGATTACTACCGTTTGCAGGCCGGCTATTTTCGCCTGGTGCGCGACGACGGGGTTTGATCCCGGCGTCATAAAAATGGCCGCGAAGCGTCTGGCGGCGGAAACCGGATTTTCCGCCGCTGAGATTCAGTCAATGCCGTTTGCTGAAATGGTTTGGTGGCTCACGGACTGAGCCGCCTTCGGTAAGGCTGTGCAAATAGGGGCCATGATATGGCGAACAAAATCGCCCTCGGGCTGGTGATTGGTGGTGCCGTCAGTTCTTCGGTCGGCGCTGCATTCAAGGATGTGACGGGGCGGATCAAACGCCTCGAGGCGGAAGGCGCCAAAGCGCGCGTATTGCAACGCACGATCGGCGACACCATCCGCTTGCGTGATGAGTGGAAAAAAGCCCACGACAGCGGCGCCGCTGGTGCGTCCAAATTGCTTAACCGGTTGAACTCCAATCTCGACAGCTTGAAAAAGCAGGGCGTTGAAGTCGGGCGTCTTGAGAAGTTCTATCGGGCCATGGGGCAAGCGGCCAACAAAGCCGAGTTGAAAGCACGGGGGCACCAACAAATCAAGGACGGTTCGGACGGCTTGAAAAAGACGGTCGGGGCTGCTGTCGTGGGTATCGGTGCTATGGCCGTGCCGACGAAGGTCAGTGCGGACTTCGGCGCGATCGTTCGTGACATCGCGATCAAGGCCGGCATTGCCAACAAGCCGCAAGAAAAAGAAGTGTCGCGCAAGATCATTGATACCTCGCGCGACACCGGGATGGCGCGTAACGACGTGGCCGACGTGGTCAACCAACTGGTTGGCGCCGGTATGGATTTAAGCAAGGCGCTGGAGTATGCGCCGGTGGCGGCCAAGTTCGTCGTGGGGCAAGGGTCCAGCGGCGTCGACACGGCGAAGATGATCAACGCCCTGGGGCAGAACGCCAAGATCACCGACCCGGAACAGATGCAACAGGCCCTTGAGGCGATCGCCTTTCAAGGGCAGGCGGGAAGCTTCGAAGCGGCCGACATGGCCAAGTGGTTCCCTGAACTGTTGGCCAACATGGGCAGCCTGGGTATCACCGGCATGGATGCGGTGACGCAATTGGGCGCCATGCTGCAGGTGCAGATGAAGTCTGCCGGCGGCGCCGATGAGGCGGCCAACAACCTGAAAAACTGGATGGGCAAAATCGGTTCGACCGATACCGTCAAGGCCTATGAAAAGGCCGGTATCGACTACAAGGGATCGATGCAGACCGGTTTGCAAAACGGTATGTCCACGCTCGAAACCAGCATGGCGTTGGCGCAGAAATACATTCAGGCGACTGATCCCAAACGCGCTGCCGAGATGGCCAAGGCGACGGCGGATATCAGTCAGCAAGCCGACCCGGAGAAAGCCAAGGCCATGATGGCCTCTCTGGAAGCGTCCCTGCGCACTGGCGACCTGTTCGCTGATATGCAGGTCAAGGCCGCGCTGTCGGCGTATATGCAGAACAAGGCGCTGTACAGCCAGCTTAAAAACGACTCGCGCGACGCAACGGGCATCCTCGATAAAAACCTCAGTGAGCGGCGCGAAGCGTCGTCGCAGAAGTGGGCAGAAATGGCTCAGTCGATGGATGACGCTATGCGCAGCGTGGGGGACGCGCTGCGCCCGGTCACGGACGCTGTGGCCGAGACGTTGACCAAAGTTACCCGGGGCATCACGGCGCTGTCTGACAGCACGCCCGGGGTGGTGTCGGGCGTTGCCCTGGTCGGTGGCGCACTGGTCACGCTATCGGGGCTGTTCAGTTCTTTCAAGATGGGGAAAGGGCTGTTCAACCTGGCGCGCGGTACGTTGGGCGGCAAGGGCAAGGCCGGAGAAATCCAAAAGGTTTTTGTCACCAACGCCCAGGACGGCGACAGCGATGGCGACGGCAAAGCGGATGAGCCCAAGGGCAAGGCCGGCAAAGCGCTATCGCTGGTCGAAACCGGTCTGAAGGCGGTCGCAGCCCTCACGGGCAAACCGGTGGACGGCGACGACGATGGCGACGGCGCGGACGGTAAGGACGACGAGAAGCCGGGCAAATTCGACCTGGTATCCACTGGCCTCAAGGTGGTATCGCTGGCCAAGGAAGCGGTTTCCGGCGGTGACGATGACGACAAGGGCGGCGCCTCGGGCTCTGATGACGACGGCGTCAAAAAGGTGTTCGTGGTTAACGCGAATGCCATGGGTGGCGGCGGTGACGGCCCGGGAGAAAAACGCCGGCGCGGTCGTGGTGGGCGTCGCGGCGCTGCACGGCGGTTGGGCGGATCGTCCCGGGTTGGTGGTGGCTCGCGATCGCGCATCCCTGGGCCGCGTCCGCCGGTGGTGCGATCGCCGATGCCGGGACCGCGTCCACCGGTGCCGGGGGCACGTCCGCCGGTAGTGCGTTCGCCGATCCCGGGACCGCGTCCTCCGGTAGTGCGCTCGCCGATTCCGGGGCCACGTCCACCGGTGCCGGGTTCGCCTGTTC
>NZ_MKGS01000045.1:0-9618 GCF_002836905.1 Pseudomonas sp. 43NM1
GGCGGACGCAACGCCGAATTCCTCCTGAGCCTGACCGACAGCCTCAAAGGCCTGCCGGGCGTCTATGCGCTGGCCGGCGACACCGATGGCATCGACGGCTCCGAAGACAATGCCGGCGCGATCATGACCCCGGACAGCTACGCCCGCGCCGCCGACCTCGGTTTGAGCGCCAGCGACGAGTTGGACAACAACAATGGCTACGGCTATTTCGAGGCGCTCGACGCGCTGATCGTCACTGAGCCGACGCGCACCAACGTCAACGACTTCCGCGCCATCCTGATTCTCGAGAGCACAAAAAATGACGCCTGATAAAAAGGTCAAAATCCTCGCCACCCTCGGCCCGGCCACCCACGGCATCGAAGACATCCGCAAACTGGTCGAGGCCGGAGTGAATATCTTCCGGTTGAATTTCAGCCACGGCGATCACGCCGATCATGCGCAGCGCTATCAGTGGATTCGTGAAGTCGAGCGTCAGTTGAATTACCCGCTGGGGATTCTCATGGACCTGCAAGGCCCGAAACTGCGGGTCGGCAAGTTCGCCGAGGGCAAAGTGCAACTGCATCGCGGCCAGGCGTTGCGCCTGGATCTCGACACCACGCCGGGCGACGAGCGCCGGGTTAACCTGCCGCATCCCGAGATCATCGCGGCGCTGGAGCCGGGCATGGACCTGCTGCTCGATGACGGCAAATTGCGTCTGCGCGTGGTCACCAAGTATTCCGACGCGATCGACACCACGGTGCTCAATGGCGGCGAACTGTCCGACCGCAAAGGCGTGAACGTGCCGCAAGCGGTGCTGGATCTGAGCCCGCTGACCGCCAAGGATCGCCGCGATCTGAGCTTCGGTCTGGAGCTTGGCGTGGATTGGGTGGCGCTGTCGTTTGTGCAGCGCCCGGAAGACATTCGCGAAGCCCGCGCGTTGATCGGCGACAAGGCGTTTTTGATGGCGAAAATCGAGAAACCGTCGGCCGTGACGCAACTGCGTGAAATCGCCGAATTGAGCGACGCAATCATGGTCGCTCGCGGCGACCTGGGCGTGGAAGTGCCGGCCGAAAGCGTGCCGCAGATTCAGAAAAACATCATCAGCACTTGCCGCCAGTTGGGCAAACCGGTGGTGGTGGCGACGCAAATGCTCGAGTCGATGCGCTTCTCCCCTGCCCCAACCCGCGCTGAGGTGACGGACGTCGCCAACGCCGTGGCCGAAGGCGCGGATGCGGTGATGTTGTCGGCAGAAACCGCGTCCGGCGAATACCCGCTGGAAGCGGTGCAGATGATGAGCAAGATCATTCGCCAAGTGGAAAACGGTCCGGACTATCAAACGCAACTGGACGTCAGCCGGCCAAAAGCCGAAGCAACGGTTTCCGACGCGATCAGTTGCGCGATCCGCCGCATCAGCAATGTGCTGCCGGTGGCGGTGCTGGTGAATTACAGCGAATCGGGGACGTCGAGCCTGCGTGCGGCACGGGAACGGCCGACGGTGCCGATCCTCAACCTCACGCCGAACCTGCAAACCGCACGCCGCTTGACCGTGGCGTGGGGCGTGCACTCGGTGGTCAATGACCGGCTGCGCCAGGTCGATGAGGTGTGCTCGACGGCGCTGGAAATCGCCCAGGCCCAAGGCATGGCGCAACGTGGCGACACACTGTTGATCACTGCAGGTGTGCCGTTCGGGCAGCCGGGGTCGACTAACTCGTTGCGTATCGAAACGTTGATTTAAAGACCGACCTTTGTGGCGCCTGCACTGGCCTCATCGCGAGCAAGCTCGCTCCCACAGTGGATGTGTGATTTTCACAGATCCATCGACTGAACAGAGATTCAGTGGGGGAGCGAGCTTGCTCGCGATGCAGGCACCACGATCTAACTGAAACAACACAGACGTCATCATGCCTGCCAACCACTTCAACACCCATTGCCCCGACTGGGCCACTGCCCTGCTCAACGGTTTCAGCCAGATTTTCCTGCAGCGGCATCCGCTGTGCGGTCTGCTGTGCCTGTTGGCGATTCTGTTTACTGCGCCCACTTTGCTCGGCGGCGCACTGCTGGGCGGGGTTGCCGGGTTGCTCACGGCGCAACGGCGCGGTTATGCCAAGACTGATCGCCAAGCCGGTTTGTTCAGCTACAACGGTGTTTTGCTCGGCTTGTTGCTGAGCCTGTATTTCCCCTGGTCAGCGCTGTTGCCGCCGCTGATCATCGCTGCCGGCGGCCTCAGCGCCATGCTCACCCAGCAATGGCTCAAGCACGCGCGCCTCAGCCAATACTTGCCGGCCTGCACCGCGCCCTTCGTCGGGCTGAGCTGGGTGCTGCTGTGTTTTGCCACGCCCTCGACTCAGGCGCACTTGATTGAAATCACTGCGCTCAACACCCTCGCCGCGCCGTTCAAAGGCCTTGGCCAAGTGATGTTTCTCGGCCATCCACTGGCCGGAGCGCTGATTGCCGTCGGTCTGCTGATCGCTGATCGCCGCGCTTTCTGCTGGGCGCTGTTCGGGTCTTTTGCGGGGATGAGCTGGAGTTTGTTGCACCAGGATGTCTACAGCGCACTGCTCGGCCTCGGCGGCTATAACGCGGTGCTCGCCGCCCTCGCCTTCAGCGCGCAGCGCCGCCAGCCGTGGCTGCCACTGCTGGCGATTGGCGCGGCGCTGATGCTGACGCCGCTGTTCGCCCTCGTCGGTCTGCCGACGCTGACCGCGCCATTTATCCTCGCCTGCTGGCTGATCCGCAGCGCTGTGCAGATGTTCACTAAAGCCGCCGTTGAAAGTGCGCCTTGCGCTACCGGGGAGAATCACCCTAGGCTTCGCTGATCATTGGTTCAGGCGGTATCCATGGACAGCAGCAAAAACTGGCGTGAAGAGCTTTACGTCATGGTTTTCCAGAGCGACACCAAGGCTGGGCGGCGCTTCGACGGCATCTTGCTGTTGATCATCCTCGCCAGCATCGTGATCGTGATGCTCGACAGCATCGACTCGATCCACCAGAACTACGCCAACGTGCTGGCGTACATCGAGTGGGGCTTCACGGTTATTTTCGCCATCGAGTACGGCTTGCGCCTGTACTGCTCGCCGAAGCCGTTGCGCTACGCATTCAGCTTTTATGGGCTGGTGGACTTGCTGGCGATTGTGCCGGGCATTCTCGCGTTGTATTACGCCGATGCGCAGTATTTGCTGATCATCCGAATCATCCGCATGTTGCGGATTTTCCGCGTGCTCAAGCTCAGCCCATACCTCAAGCAAGCCAACTATTTGATGTCGGCGCTGCGCGGCAGCAAGCAGAAGATCGTCGTGTTTCTGGTCAGCGTCTGCACGCTGGTGACGGTGTTCGGCACGCTGATGTACGTGATCGAAGGCCCGGAGCATGGCTTCACCAGCATTCCCAAAGGCATCTACTGGGCGATCGTCACGCTGACCACCGTCGGTTTCGGCGACATCGTGCCGAAGACGCCGCTGGGCCAGGTGATTTCGTCGCTGGTGATGATCACCGGTTACTCGATCATCGCTGTGCCGACCGGGATTTTCACTGCTGAACTGGCCAACGCGATGCGCGGCGAACAGCTGCAACATGACTGCCCGGTGTGCAAGAAAAACAGCCACGAAGCAGGTGCGGCGTTTTGTTCGCGATGCGGCAATCAGCTGTTTAAGAAACTGGAATAAGCAAAGTGCTTTTTAATCTTTAAAGGACTATGCGCGCCCGGCTATAGTCGCTGGCAAATTGCCTCGCTTTTAATAAAAACACTTTTTCGAACAAGGAATGCGCAGTGAAAAAACTCTTTGGCGCCTCACTTCTGGCCGCTGGCCTGGCCCTGACCAGCGTGGCTCAGGCCGCACCGACCCTGCTCAACGTTTCCTACGACGTGATGCGCGATTTCTACAAGGACTACAACACTGCGTTCCAGAAGCACTGGCAAGCCGAGCACAACGAAAACATCACGTTGCAGATGTCGTTCGGCGGCTCGAGCAAACAGGCGCGCTCGGTGATCGACGGCCTGCCGGCTGACGTCATCACCATGAACATGGCCACCGACATCAACGCCTTGGCGGACAACGGCAAACTGGTTCCGGACAATTGGGTCACGCGCCTGCCGAACAACAGTGCGCCGTTCACTTCGGCCACGGTATTCATCGTCCGCAAGGGCAACCCGAAAGCCTTGAAAGACTGGCCGGACCTGCTCAAGGATGGCGTGCAAGTGATCGTGCCCAACCCGAAAACCTCGGGCAACGGCCGCTACACCTACCTGTCCGCCTGGGGTTATGTGCTGAAGAACGGCGGCGACGAAAACAAGGCCAAAGCCTTCGTCGGCAAACTGTTCAAGCAAGCGCCGGTGCTCGATACCGGTGGCCGTGCCGCGACCACCACGTTCATGACCAACCAGATCGGCGACGTGCTGGTGACCTTCGAGAACGAAGCGGAAATGATTGCCCGCGAGTTTGGCCGTGATCAGTTCGAAGTGATTTACCCGAGCGTTTCGGCTGAGGCCGAGCCGCCGGTTTCTGTGGTCGATAAAGTCGTCGACAAAAAAGGTACCCGCGCCGCTGCCGAGGAATACCTGAAGTACCTGTGGTCGCCGGAAGGTCAGGAAATTGCTGCCGCCAACTACCTGCGCCCACGTGACCCGGCGGTGTTGGCCAAGTACACCGATCGTTTCCCGAAAGTCGATTTCCTGTCGGTGGAAAAGACCTTCGGTGACTGGCGCACTGTGCAGAAAACCCACTTCAATGATGGCGGGATTTTTGATCAGATCTATGCGCAGTAAGGGCTAGGCAGCCATGAAAAAGGCGACCTGCAGAGGTCGCCTTTTTTTGTGGCTGAACATAAGAGCTGCGTCCGCCGAACATCCCCTGTGGGAGCGAGCTTGCTCGCGATAAGACCGGCACATTCAACATCTTCGTTGTCTGGCACACCGCTGTCGCGAGCAAGCTCGCTCCCACAGGGACTCATCACATCGGTGGTGTTACGCCGTCCTTGCCTGCCGAGATCGATTGCGCCGTCAGCGTGCCGTCCGCGCTTTGCGTCACAAACGTCACGATCTTCACCCCGACCTTGAGCAAGCTGCGATCGCCCGGCACCAGGTTGACGATCGGCACATCCTCCGGCACCAGAATCTTCTGCTGGCCGCCCTTGTAATTAACGGTCAGCACCCGACCGTTGCTGACCACCAGATCACCGACGCTGCCATTGGTCATGCTGCTGCCCTTGGCCAGGTCGAACGGCCGATGGCCGTCGCCGCTGCCGGCGAGTTCTGGCGGGAATACGTGAACTTCCAGCGCTTTGAGCGTGCCGTCATCCTGCGGCACCGCAGCCGAGCCGATGTAGCTGCCGGGCTTGATGTCTTCGATTTTCGCCAGGGTCACGCCGCGAACCTTGGTGTCGCTGTCCAGATGAACCACGACGTTTTCGCCAGTGGTGACATGCACTTTCAGGCTGTCGGAATTGACGCCGGTGATCTCGCCGCGCACGCCGATGCGCATGCCTGGCGCGTCGGCCGCTTGCGCCAGTCCCGCTGAAAACAGGGTAACCAGGGTGATGGCTGAGGTGCTACGAAACAGCTGACGGAGCATCGCATTCATGGAAACGCCTTCCTTTACGTTGAGAGAACATAAGCACGCTATCGAACGGGATGTAAGTGAATGTATCATCCGACCTCAAAGAGCCAGCGAAGGTGCCCTCGGCAGCCACCGGCATGTTTGCCGATCATCGCGCACAGCAATGATTGTTATCACTTCAATCTCACTTCCGCCTTACCGGTCAGCCCGCTAGCCTGCGCGCATCCTCAATTGTTCAGCGAGACCTGTCATGAACCCAGCAACCCAGGTGCCCCACGGCGCCGCGACAATGACCCGAGGCATGGTGCTGCTGTTCGCCTTCTGCTGCGGCGCCATCGTTGCCAACATTTATTACGCCCAACCCATCATCGGCCTGATCGCGCCGGACATTGGCCTGAGCAGCACCATGGCCAGTTTCATCGTTTCGCTGACCCAGATTGGTTATGCGCTGGGCCTGTTTTTTCTGGTGCCGTTGGGAGATCTGCTGGAAAACCGCAAGTTGATGATCATTACCACTGTCGTGGCGATCGCCAGCTTACTGGGCGCGGCGTTTACCGATCAGCCGAATGTGTTTCTGCTGATCTCGTTGCTGGTCGGTTTCAGCTCGGTGTCGGTGCAGATCCTGATTCCGCTGGCCGCGCACCTGACGCCGGAAGCTTCTCGCGGCCGCGTAGTGGGCGGGATCATGGGCGGTTTGCTGCTGGGTATTTTGCTGGCGCGTCCGGTGTCCAGCCTGGTGGCCGACCATTTGGGCTGGCGGGCGATGTTCATGATCGCGGCGGCATTGATGGCGGCGATCAGCATCGTGCTGGCGATGACCATTCCCAAGCGCCAGCCTGATCACACGGCTTCTTACGGGCAATTGCTCGGCTCGCTGTGGACATTGCTGCGGCAACAACCGGTACTGCGTCAACGGGCGTTTTACCAGGGTTGCATGTTCGCCACGTTCAGCCTGTTCTGGACCGCCGTGCCGCTGGAACTGGCGCGCAATCATGGCTTGAGCCAGACCCAAATCGCGATCTTCGCTCTGGTCGGCGCCATCGGTGCAATCGCCGCGCCCATCGCCGGGCGCCTGGCCGATGCCGGCCACACTCGTATGGCATCGCTGCTGGCCCTGCTGTTCGCCAGCCTGAGCTTCCTGCCAGCGTTCATTCACCCGATCTACAGCGTCATCGGCCTCGCCGTCACCGGCGTGGTGCTCGACTTTTGCGTGCAGATGAACATGGTCCTCGGCCAACGCGCGGTCTACGCCCTCGACGCCAAAAGCCGCAGCCGCCTGAACGCGTTGTACATGACCAGCATCTTCATCGGCGGCGCGTTCGGCTCGTCAATCGCCAGTGCCGTGTACGAACACGGCGGCTGGTTATGGATCGTGATCGTCGGCAGCGCGTTTCCGCTGCTGGCACTGGTGCGGTTTTTGAGTGTGTCGCAGAAGGGCTCATTGGCGACTGCGTGAACTTGAAAAGCTTCGCGGGCAAGCCTCGCTCCTACAGGATTCGTGTGGGGCCAGTCGGGGCGGAGCTGCCTGCGAAGTTGATGTGTAGGACTCAGTGCCGAACCAGCTTCTCCATCGCCGCATCGGCGAGGAAGGACGAGCGGCTTTTGACGTTGTGCTCGCGTACATAGCGGTCAATCCGCTGGATGACGTAGCCGGGCAGCGTCACATTGACCTTCTCGGTTTTGCCCATGTACGGCGAAATGTCCAGTTCCAGCATTCCCCAGCCCATGTCGGCAAATTCAGGATTGCCCCGGTGCGTGGCGGCCGAGGTCGGCATCGGAATCGGTTCTCCGTCCGCAGCGATTTCCTGCAGCATGATGTGAGCAACCTCGACCGCCGCGTTATAGGCGTCTTCAAATGTATCTCCGGCCGTTACTGCGCCAGGAATGTCGGGGATCTGAATACCGATAGCGGTGTTCTCGTCGCCCCACTCGATGCAGATGGGATATTGCATTATGGATCTCCTGCGTAACTGGCTGGCGGGCAGTGCAGCCCGGCGCGCCTCCTGATGCTTTTTACCGTTCCAATCGGCAAATCCTTTTTCGGCTGCGGAACGGGAATCGTGTACGGGTTGTAACGGTGAGTGAAGAGATGGTGACTGCCGGTGACCCGATCCAACGTCCAGCCCGCCTCTTCCAGCTCCTTGATCAGTAACCTCCTCTGCACACCAGCCTCCTTGCTCGGGCCAATCAAAAGTAACCCTAGAGTTATCTTTACTCAAGCACAAAATAAGTGATGGCGACGCTTGGTTGTTTTGCGGGATGTGAGATGAGGGGGGCGAGTTGGCTGGAAGGTCTCTAAGAAACTGATTTTTTCGTTTATTGCGATTTTCGTTTAATTCGAATAGCCTTCCAACATCGTATTCAAATGTCGGAAAACATCATGTCTTTAGTCATCCATCCACCGATCAATCTGCCCAAAGCACGCGAAGTTCAGGCCGCCATCGAAGGCCAGCGCGCCCTTGCGGCTTATCTGGCGACGCAGTTTGAAACTCAGCGCATCCAGATTTTCGACGAGCAGGATGAAGCTCACACCGTCGAATTGCCGACATCGGCCCTGCGGCTTTTAGTCGATATCCTGGCCGCATTGGCAGAAGGCAATGCCGTCAAAGTCGTACCGGTACACGCCGAATTGACTACCCAGGAAGCGGCGGATCTGCTCAACGTCTCACGCCCGCATCTGATCAAACTGCTCGAGTCTGGCGAGTTCTCCTACCACAAAACAGGCAAACACCGACGTGTGCGCTTTGCCGATTTGATGGATTATAAGCACCGGCGCGACACCGCCAGCGAGCAAGCAATGACGCTTCTCGCCGAGCAAGCACAAGCGTTAAGGACTGGATACGAGTGAGGAACTCCGCTTTTACCGCTGTATATGACGCCTGTGTTTTGTACCCCGCACCACTGCGAGACTTTCTGATGTGGCTTGCCCTTTCGGGACGTTTTCGCGCGCGGTGGTCACTGGAGATACATGACGAATGGAAACGAAATCTGCTGAAGAACCGGCCGGATCTGACACCAGACCAGCTTGACCGGACATCTGAGTTGATGGATCTGGCCATCCCCGACGCTTGTGTCTCGGGATACGAAAACCTGATCGACGGGTTAACGCTGCCGGACATCAATGATCGCCATGTGCTGGCTGCTGCCATTCGCTGCGGCGCCAGCGTCATCGTCACGTTTAATCAAAAGGATTTCCCGTGGGCATCACTCGAGCCATTTGGCATTGAGGCACAACACCCTGATGAGTTCGTCGACAATCTTTTTGATCTGGATTCAGCCGCTGTCATAACCGCAGCGCAGAGGCAACGCCAACAACTGAAGTTTCCGCCCATGGATGTCAGCACCTACCTTGATATCTTGTTGCGTCAAGGGCTTGATCGATCGGTCCAGGCGCTGAGCCAGTACCGAACCATTCTGTAAGCACTGATTCACGAGCAAAAAAACGGCGATCCGAAGATCGCCGCTTTCATTCACTTACTGCCCAAACTGCCTGCCCAACCCACCCGGTACGCCGTGGATGTCGGTTTCTTCCCACGGGCCGTTGGGGCTGATTGAGCGGCTCCAGCCGTTGTTCCAGCGGTAGTAAGTGCGCTGGCGGTAGAAGGTGTTGGTTTGGTCGTCGAGGACGTAGACGCCCATCTTCGCGTCCCAGTGGCTGTTGCCGCCCGGTGGTGGGGCGAAGCTGGCGGAGGTGCGTGGAACCGGTTTTGCCGGTTTGGCCGGGATGCTCGGCTTGCCTGGCGATGGCGTCGGTGAAGGCGTCGGGCTTGGCTGCGAGGGCGGGATCGGCGGCAGCGGTGCCGGCTCCGGCCGATGGACCGCACAAGCGCTTAACCCCATGACCAGACTGAGCAGGGTGATTCGAGCGAAGGCGGTCGTCATGGTGGCGGTTCCTGTTATTTATCCGGGCTGTCGATGGTCACTGTTTGGGGCGCGGTGGTGCTGCTGGCCAGTGGCTGGCTGCGACCGATCCATTCGCCGGCAGTCGGTTGGCCGGCGCGGGAAATGCGCGCAACCAGTTGGACTTCAGGGAAGTTCGACAGTTTCAACTGCGGCATCATTGCGTCGGCATCGCCCAGTTCGACGG
>NZ_MKGS01000046.1:0-9315 GCF_002836905.1 Pseudomonas sp. 43NM1
GGGTCGCCGGTTACACGCGTAACACGCCGAACCCGCCGGGCGGCGAGATCGTTCGCGATTCCAACGGCGAGCCAACCGGCATGCTGGTGGCGCGGCCGAACGCGATGATTTTGTACTCGACGCTGGCCAAAGGGCCGACGTTGCCGCTGGAATATCAGGTCAACTCGACCCGCCAATTCATGCGCGAACTCAATCGCCTCGGTCTGACCAGCGCCATCGATGCCGGCGGCGGTTTCCAGAATTATCCGGACGATTACCAAGTCATCGAACAGTTGGCAAAAGATGACCAATTGACCGTGCGCATTGCTTACAACCTGTTCACCCAGAAGCCCAAGGAAGAACTCACCGACTTCAAGAACTGGACGTCGAGCGTGACCCTGCACCAGGGCGACGACTACCTGCGGCACAACGGCGCCGGGGAAATGCTGGTGTTCTCCGCAGCCGATTTCGAGGATTTCCTCGAACCCCGCCCGGACCTGCCGCAAACCATGGAAGAGGAGCTGGAACCGGTGGTTCGCCACTTGGTTGAACAGCGCTGGCCGTTCCGTTTGCACGCCACGTACAACGAATCCATCAGCCGCATGCTCGACGTGTTCGAGAAGGTCAATCGCGACATTCCGTTCAACGGTTTGCCGTGGTTCTTCGACCACGCCGAAACCATCACGCCGCAGAACATCGAGCGGGTGCGGGCGCTGGGCGGCGGCATTGCGATTCAGGACCGGATGGCGTTCCAGGGCGAATATTTCGTCGAGCGTTACGGCGCCAAAGCCGCGGAAGCGACGCCGCCGATCAAGCGCATGTTGGCCGAAGGGGTACCGGTCGGCGCCGGCACCGACGCCACGCGGGTGTCCAGCTACAATCCTTGGACCTCGCTGTACTGGATGGTCAGCGGCCGCACCGTCGGCGGTCTCGAGCTGCACGCCGAAGGTTTGCCACGGTTGACCGCGCTGGAATTGTTCACGCACGGCAGCGCCTGGTTCTCGTCCGAGCAGGGCAAAAAAGGCCAGATCAAGGTCGGGCAACTGGCGGACGTTGCGGCACTCAGCGCCGATTTTTTCAGTGTCGATGAAGAAGCGATCAAGTGGATCGAGTCGGTGTTGACCGTGGTCGGCGGCAAAGTGGTGTACGCCGCCGGCGACTTCGAAAAACTCGGCCCGGCCAGTGTGCCGGTGCTGCCGGACTGGTCGCCGGTGGTGAAAGTCCCCGGCCACTGGCGCCCGACATCGCCGATGCAGGCACAGGTTCACCATTGCAGCGGGCCGTGTGGCGTGCACTCCCACAGCCACGAAAAGGCGCGTCTGTCGAATGCGCCGGTCAGCGATTTCGCCGGTTTCTGGGGCGCTTTCGGCTGCTCGTGCTTTGCTTTCTGATGATCAAACAAAGCGCCGGCCGGGTGCCGGCGCCTTAAGCACCATCCACTAACGAGGGGTTTCACATGAGCAACGTTCCTTACAAACGTCTGAACAAAGATGACGCGGTTGTCTTGCTGGTCGACCACCAGACTGGCCTGATTTCGCTGGTCCAGGATTTCTCGCCGAACGAGTTCAAGAACAACGTGCTGGCCCTCGCGGACCTGGCCAAGTTCTTCAAACTGCCGACCATCCTCACCACCAGTTTCGAAAGCGGCCCGAACGGCCCGATGGTGCCGGAGCTCAAGGAACTGTTCCCGGACGCGCCGTACATCCCGCGTCCAGGCCAGATCAATGCCTGGGACAACGAAGACTTCGTCAAAGCGGTAAAAGCTACTGGCCGCAAGCAACTGATCATCGCCGGTGTGGTGACGGACGTCTGCGTGACGTTCCCGACCCTGTCGGCGCTGGCGGAAGGTTTTGAAGTGTTCGTAGTAACCGACGCTTCGGGCACTTTCAACGAAACCGTGCAGCAAGCAGCCTGGGCGCGCATGACTGCCGCCGGCGCACAACTGGTGAACTGGTTCTCGGTGGCTTGCGAGCTGCAAGTTGACTGGCGCAACGACATGGAAGGCCTGGCCAACCTGCTGTCGCCGCGCATCCCGAACTATCGCAACCTGATGAACAGCTACTCGGCGCTGACGGCAAAATAAGCCACACCGTAAAAAATGCCCGCCATTGCGCGGGCATTTTCTTGCTTACGGTTTAAGCCAAGCGCGGTCTGTGTGGCGAGGGGGCTTGCCCCCGTTGGAGCGCGAAGCGGTCCCCGCAATGGAGAGTGCTGCGCACTCTAACGGGGGCAAGCCCCCTCGCCACAAAAGCCACTCCACCCACAAAAGCCACGCCACCCATAAAAGCGTGGTGGATCAGCGGTTTTGCAGCCACCCCAGAAACCCTCCTTTCTTGACCGGCACCGGTGCCGTCATCAACGCCATCCGGCTGTTCTGCTGACGCACGGCTTGCAACTTGTTCAACGCGCGTCCGACTTCATTGCGTTGCGCCATGCAATCGCGGGTCAGGGATTTGTCGATGCGGTAAATGATGCACGACGTCAGCGCGGTAAAGCAGGCCTGGGACGGCGTGTCGGTGAGGATGCTCTGTTCGCCCATGACCTCGCTCGGGCCCATGCGCCCAGCCTCGGTTTGGCCGACGCCATCAGGTACGGTCGCGCTGACCACGCCGGTGGCGATGACGAACAGACTGTCCGGCACCTCATCAAGCTCCAGCACCACTTGGCCTGCGCTGTACTGCTGCGCGACCATCGATTGCGCCAGGCGGTCGCGTTCATCCTCGCTGAGCGAACGGAAGATTTTCACCTCATCAAGCAATGCCCGAGCGCGGGTCGAAGGCTCGATCACGCCGTCCAGTTGCCGGGAAATACCCGCCGCTTCCAGATGCCGATGCGCCAGATCGAACAGTTGATTGCGCACTTCGGATTTTTTCCCCAACTCGGCAATAAAGCCGCTGGCGACGTACTCGGACATGGTTTCGCCGGCCTCTTTCAGCACCGCTTTCGGTGCCGGATTGAGCAACAACGTGCTGCTGCCCTGCAGCGTGCGATCCAGCGCATCGAGCACTCGGCGCGGACGAATATGGTTGGGCACGTGAATGCTGATCGACACGCCGTGCATGTTGTTCGGTCGGCTCAGGTTGACGATCTTGGCTTTCGCCGCCACTGAGTTCGGCACCACCGCCATGGTCCCGGCGCTGGTGAGCAAATGAGTGGCGCGCCAGTCGATGTCGAGCACCTTGCCTTCGACGCCGTCGATTGCGACAAAGTCGTCCACCTGATACGGCTTGGTGGTGTTCAGCACGATCCCGGAAAACACGTCGCTCAAGGTGCTTTGCAGCGCCAGACCGACCACGATGGCGACCACCCCGGAAGTCGCCAGCAAACCTTTGACCGGCAGTTCCAGCACATACCCGGCGGCCGCGACGATGGCGATCAGAAACACCAGCGCGCCGATGACATCCTGCAGCAACCGGCCGCTGTGACCGATGCGGCGCATCAGCAGCAGACCGATGACTTCGGTGAGTACCCGCGCGGCATACAGCCACCAGACAATCCCCAATGCCGTGGCGCCAAGTTGCGCCACGCGGTCATCGGCGAACAGCGGTGACTGCAAGGGGCTGACGCCGGCGTTGATGATCACCGCGCTGAAAAGCACAAACAGCGCCAGGCGCAGGCCGATGCGCGTGACCCGATGCTTGAACGGCGCGAGCTGCCAGAGCAGGGCGTCGATCACCAGCAACAGGGCACTCCAGGACAGCGGATGGTCGTAGACGAGGGACATGGCGGGAACTCCGGAAGGCGGCTTGATGCGGTTTTGTGCCAAGTGATAACTGTGGCGAGGGGGCTTGCCTGTGGCGAGGGGGCTTGCCCCCGTTGGGCTGCGAAGCGGCCCCAAAAATATCCAGCGATGCTGAAATCCTGCCAGTGCTACGCACTGGAACGGGGGCAAGCCCCCTCGCCACAAGAATTGGCGGGCAAGCAACCTCGCCACATCGCTTAATGTGGCAAGGTCGCTGGCCTCAGTTCAGATGCGTTTTCAATTCCAACGCCGCTTGCCGCACCGCTGCCTTCACTTCCGGAATCTGGCTCAGCGGGTTCAACAGCCCGAAATCGTGAATCATCCCGTTGTAACGCACCGCCGTCACCGGCACACCCGCCGCATCCAAATGACGGGCATAGGCTTCGCCTTCATCACGCAGCACGTCGAACTCGGCGGTTTGCACCAGCGCCGCCGGCAAGCCTTTGAGCTGTTCGGCACTCGCTTGCAGCGGCGAGGCATGGATCTGCGCACGCTGGGCGGGGTCTTTGGTGTAGCTGTCCCAGAACCAATTCATCATGCCCTTGGTGAGGAAATGACCCTCGGCGAATTGCTGGTACGAAGCGCTATCGAACTGCGCATTGGTCACCGGCCACATCAGCAGCTGGAAGCGCAGTGCCGGGGTTTTCTGTTCCTTGGCCATCAACGCAACGACCGCTGCCATGTTGCCGCCGACGCTGTTGCCGGCCACCGCGAGGCGTTGGCCATCGACGCCGATTTCCTTGCCATGCTCGGCAACCCAGCGGGTAGCGGCGTAGGCCTGGTTGATCGCGGTCGGGTACTGCGCTTCCGGCGACGGCGTGTAATTGACGTACACCGCGACGGCGCCAGAGCCCACCACCAGGTCACGAATCAAGCGTTGGTGAGTCGGGTAGTCGCCCAGCACCCAACCGCCACCGTGGAAGAACATGAACACCGGCAGCTGACCTTTGACTTTGGCCGGACGGACGATGGTCAGGTTGACGTTTTGCTCGCCGACCTTGATCGCACGCTCGCTGACTTCAACGCCTGACAGATCGACTTTCACCGAGTTCTGCGCACCGCTCAGCACGGCACGGGCATCTTTCGGGCTCAGTTGCTCCAGCGGTTTGCCACCGCCCGCCGCGAGGGCTTCGAGGAATGCCTGGGTGTTGTGCTCGACACCCGGGCTGCCAGCGGCGAAGGCGTTGCCGATGGAGAGGGCGAGAAAGGAGGCGGCGAGGGTCTTTTTGACGAGGTTCATGGGTAAATCCTTTTTAGTCGTTTGAGATTGTCTACCTGAGGGTCAGGTTGCTGCTGGCGCTGGCTTCCAGGCCTCAGCAACACCGTGGACACAGATTAAGCGGGTGCCAGAAAGGGAAAAAGCAGCTATAAAGTGTTTGACTGTCAACCAAGGCGTGACAATGAACCCGTTTGAAGATATGCGTATTTTTTGCCAAGTCATGGACTCCGGCAGTTTCACTGCGGCGGCGGACCAACTGGGCTTGTCCAAGCAATTCGTCAGCCGCCGGTTGATGCAACTTGAAGAACGCCTCGGCGTGCGCTTGCTCAATCGCTCGACCCGGCGCCTCGACGTCACTCCGCTGGGCCAGAGCTACTACGAATCGGCGTTGCGCCTGCTCGGTGAAGTCGAGCAGGTGGAGCAGGGCATCGCCGGGCAAACCACCGAGCCACGCGGCACGATTCGCCTCAGCGCGCCGCTGTCGTTTGCACTGGCGCATTTAGGGTGTTTGCTGCCGGTGTTTCTGCAGCGTTATCGCGATGTCACCGTCGAAGTCGACCTCAGCGACCGCCCGGTGGATTTGCTCGGCGAAGGCTACGATTTGGCGTTGCGCATCGGCGTGCTGGAAGACTCGACCCTGATCGCCCGGCGCATCGCCTCGATCAAACGCGTGTACTGCGCCAGCCCCGACTACCTCGCCGAACGCGGCACGCCGAGCAAACCCGAAGACCTGCTCAACCACGACTGCCTGCCCTACGGCCACGGTCGTCAGGTGCAATGGCGTTTCGATGGGCCGGGCAAACCGCTGACCGTCAACGTCACCGGACGCATGCGGGTCAACAATGGCGATGTGTTGAGGGATGCGGCGGTGGCCGGAATGGGCGTCACGTACCTGCCAACGTTCATCGTCGGCGCGGCGCTGAAGGAGGGGCGGCTGGTGCCAGTGCTGGAAGACTTCAGCCCCGAACCGCTGACGTTATCCGCGGTATACCCGCAGCACCGCCAGGGCTCGCGGCCGGTGCAGGCGTTTATCGAGTTTTTGCGTGAGCGGCTGGATCAGACTCAGGGCGTGCTGTAGAGCCAGGCACATTCCCCTGTGGGAGCGAGGTTTGTGCCGGACACAAAACCTGTGGGAGCTGAGCTTGCTCGCGAAGCGGTGGGTCAGTTGATGCAGATGTGACTGACACACCGCCATCGCGAGCAAGCTCGCTCCCACAGGGATTTGCTGTGAATACGAAGTTTGTCCCGGACACAAAACCTGTAGGAGCCGAGCTTGCTCGCGAAGGCGCCAGATCAATCAACACATTCGCCGGATGACACACCGCTTTCGCGAGCAAGCTCAGCTCCTACGGGGCTTGGGTGAATCAGGGGGTTGTGGTGGTCAATGGATGCTGGAGGCCAGTTCGAATATCGGGATGTACATCAGGATGACGATGACGCCGATCAGCAGGCCAATGAAGGTCATCAGCAGCGGCTCGAACAAGCGCACGAACCACTCGATCCAGCGGCTGATTTCTTCGTCATAGAAATCGGCGCTGCGTTCCATCATTTGTCCGAGGTTGCCGGACTGTTCGCCGGCGCGCAGCAGGCGCAGGGACACCGGCGTCACCAGGTGATTGAGTTCCAGCGCCGCCGACAACGACTGCCCCTCGCGCACCCGCTCGCAGGCCTGATCAAGCCGAGTGCGCGAGGCGACGGTGAGCAAACCGCGAACCATGCCCATCGCCGTCACCAGCGGAATCCCGCCCTGCAGCAGAATGCCCAGCGAGCGGTAAAACCGCGCCAGTTCATACATGAAGATGCGTTGATGCACCGCCGGGAGCTTTTCGATCAGCCGGTCGACGCCTCGGCGGAACGACGGTTGGCGCTGGAGGAAGGCGAGGGCAACGACGATAGCCGCCAAGCCGCCAAAGAATTGCGCCTGATGCGCGTGCAGAAACATGCCGCTGCTCATGAGAATCTGCGACAGCCACGGCAGGTTCGACCCCAAACCTTCGAACACCAGGCTGAAGCGCGGCACCACGTAACCCATCAAAAACAGCACCACGCCGCTGCCGACGATCAGCAGCAACATCGGGTAAATCGAGGCGCTGACGATCTTCTGCCGAACCTCATCCATGCGTTGCCGATAGCTGACGTAACGGCCCAGCGCATCGCCGATCGCGCCGGTCTTTTCGCTCGATTGCACCAGCGCCACGTAGAGCGGCGGGAACACCGCCGACAACTGGCCGAGCGCCTGGGAAAACGATTTGCCTTCGTACAGCAAACGCACCAGCTCGCTGAGGGTTTTGCGCGCCTGGGGCGCGGTTTCTTTTTCCGCGAGGCTTTCCAGCGCGTCAATCAACGGCAACCCGGCATTCAGCAGGGTGGTCAGTTCCTGGCTGAACAGCACCAGGTTAAAGGTCTCGCGCTTACGCAAACGCAGCGCTCGCCAATGGCGTTCGGCGTGCAGGCTGAGCACGCGCAAACCCTGATCCTCGGCGATGCGTCGGGCTTCGCTGTGGCCCGGGGCTTCGACCGACATCGAGACCACACCGGCCTTGCCGACGGCTTTGAGATGAAAACGCATGGGCGTCGCTCCGGTCATTGCCAGTTAGTGACTTCAGCGTTTTCGCCTTCACCGCCGGGCTGGCCGTCCTTGCCCATCGACAGTAAATCGTACTCGCCGTTTTCGCCGGGGTAGCGGTAGGCGTAATTGCGTCCCCACGGGTCTTGCGGCAGTTTTTTCTGCAAGTACGGGCCGGTCCAGCGGGTTTCATCGCTCGGCGCAATTACCAGCGCCTGCAAGCCTTGCTCGGTGGACGGGTAATGGCCGACCTCCAGTCGATACAGATCGAGCGCCTTGCTCAGGCCTTCGATTTGCGCCTTGGCGACCTTCACTTCCGAGCGCCCGAGTTGGGCGAAATACTTCGGCGCGACGATGCCGGCCAACAGCCCGAGCACCACCAGCACTACCAATAATTCGAGCAGGGTAAACCCGCGTTGCGAGTGCGGGGCGGAGCACGGACGCTGATTCATGATGACCTCATCCAGTGGGCAGCAGGGTCGCTGCCAAGGCTTATGCAATTGCCATGCTCAGGCTTGGTGATTGCGCGCCAGCGCCCCTAATCCGCGGCTTGGCGGCGACGGCACAGTGCTTGCGTATGGCTGATTGACTACCGGCCATTGGGGCATAAGCCCCGTTTTTCGGGGCCGGCCAGGGGAGGCATGAAATATGAAAGCACTCACTGCAGGATTGCTCGGCGCGCTGCTGCTGACCGGCGTCGCCGAGGCCGATGTGTTTGTTTCGGTGGACGCCAAGGGCAGCTACGTCTTGTCCAATGTCCACCGCCCCGGACGCCACTATGAACGGGTGATTCAGGAGCCTGACGCGCCCCGGCTGAGCATGGATCAGCAACCACAAATGATCGCCCGCCAGCCCTACGCCGAACTGGTGTCGGCGGCGGCCACGGCCAATCAATTGCCGGCGGCGCTGTTGCACGCGGTGATTCAGGCCGAGTCCAGTTACAACGCCGACGCGACCTCGGCCAAAGGTGCCGGCGGCCTGATGCAATTGATGCCCGACACCGCGCGCGAGCTGGGCGTCACCGACGTCTACGACCCCAAGGCCAACATCCAGGGCGGCGCGCGTTATCTCAAGCGTTTGCTGACCCTGTTCGACAACGACATCAGCCTCGCCGTGGCCGCTTACAACGCCGGGCCGCAAGCGGTGCTCAGCCGTGGCGGGGTGATCCCGCCGTTCGCCGAAACCCAGCGTTATGTGCCCAGCGTCCTGCGCCAATACCGGCGCTTGCAGGGCCTGGCAATGGACGCACCGCTGTAACCGCCGCATTACCCCAACAATGGGGAAAACCACCCCCACCGCTGCGCCGTCGGACGCAGCCTCGCTATAGCTCGGCAGCTGCTACAGGCCGTGCGACAAGTCCAGCGACAGCGCCAAACCCGTGTAGCAGCTGCCAAGCCCCGGCGAGGCTGCGTTCGGCGGCGTAGCCGTCGTGAGAACGACCAACGCGGTGAACCTGGAAGATTGCGTGCACAGCGTTTGCGACGGCTGCGCCGTCGGACGCAGCCTCGCTAAAGCTCGGCAGCTGCTACAGGCGTGCGCCAAGTCCAGCGACAGCGCCAAACCCGTGTAGCAGCTGCCAAGCCCCGGCGAGGCTGCGTTCGGCGGCGCAGCCGTCGTGAGATCGGCCAACGCGGTGAACCTGGAAGATTACGTGCGCAGCGTTTGCGACCGCTGCGCCGTCGGACGCAGCCTCGCTAAAGCTCGGCAGCTGCTACAGGCCGTGCGACAAGTCCAGCGACAGCGCCAAACCCGTGTAGCAGCTGCCAAGCCCCGGCGAGGCTGCGTTCGGCGGCGCAGCCGTCGTGAGAT